>CAYNKW010000023.1:25485-30686 GCA_964397845.1 uncultured Anaerolineae bacterium | reverse complement strand
GTGAATGGCTCACCCAAGTGAGCTATTGCGTTTGCCAGGAATCGTCCACCAGCCCTTCTCGCACCGCGTACACCGCCGCCTGGATGCGGTTCTGCAGGTGCAGCTTTTCCAGAATGTTGCGCAGGTGAATTTTGACCGTGTTTTCCGTGATAAACAACGCTTCGGCGATTTCCTTGTTGGTGTCGCCCTCTACCACCCGTTCCAGGACCTCGATCTCCCTTGGCGTCAGCGCGTCTCTCGCCTCCGGCTTTTGCGCCACCTTCTGATCCAGTTGCCTGAACTCCTGTAGGATCTTGGCCGCCAACGTCCCAGAGATGGGGACCTCGCCATAGCGGGCCCTTTCCAGCACGTCAAACAACTGGTAAGGCTCCAGATTCTTCAGCAGGTACCCCCCCGCCCCATTCCTGATGGCCGTGAATAGCTCACGGTCATCGTCAGACACAGTCAACATGATGATCTGCACGTGGGGCATCTCCCGCTTGATGATCCTGACTGCCTCCAGGCCATCACATTCGGGCATGTGGATGTCCATCAGGATAACGTCAGGCACCGTCTCCCGGGCCCTGGCTATCGCTTCGAGCCCATCCCCGGCCTCGCCCACCACTTCCATGTCCTGGCGGGAAGCCAGCAAGACTTCCATCCCCTTGCGAAACAGAACGTGGTCGTCCACCAACAAGATACGCAACGGCTCTATTGTGTTCATCACGTGCTTCTCACCCTCCAGGCGTGAGAGGCAGCCGCAGCACGACCCGCGTGCCCTGGCCGGGCCAGGAATTGATCTCCAGGTCGCCCCCCACGCTCTCCGCTCGCTCGCGCATGATCTGCAGGCCGAAATACTGTCGGCCTTCCCTCGCAACCTGGGCCGGATCGAACCCCCGGCCATCATCCTCCACGCTGATGTGAACCCGGTCGCCGTCCCGCTCGAAGCGGACCCAGGCCTTGCTTGCCCCGGCGTGCTTGCGCACATTGATCAGCGCTTCCTGGATGATGCAGATGATCTGGGCCCTCACATCCGCTGGGAACTCTGGCAGAGATTCATTATGTACCACCAGACGGGTGTCCACGCCATAGTGCGCCTGATACTCGGCCAGGTACTCCCGCAACGTGGGCAGGAGCCCCAACCCCGACGAGGCTGTGGTACGCAGGCTGAAAATCGCCTCACGCACGTCGGTATAAGTCTCCTTAGCGATTTCCTTCATTTCAAACAGACTGGCCTGAACCCTGTTGATTTGACCGCCGGACAGCAGTTCCTCGGTGATCGAGGCCTTCAGGTTCAGGTAGCCCAGCGCCTGAGCCAGGCGGTCGTGCATCTCCCGCGCCAGCCGGTCCCGCTCTTCCAACGCCGCCAGGTAACGCACCTGCTCATACAACCGGGCATTCTCAATGGCGATGGCCGCCTGATCGGCGAAGAGGTTGATGATGCGGATATCCTCCTCCGTGAAGCCCTCTGGCTTGTTGACCACATCCAGCGCGCCGATAGCGACCCCCTTCACTCTCAAGGGGACGGCCAGCAGCGCTGTAGGCTCAGAATACCTATGATACACCCGTTCATCGCTGACCGGGTCGTTGGTCAGGACAGGCTCGCCCTTGAGCACCGCTGCCCCGCTTAGCGACCCCTCGACGGGTATGGACTCAAAGTTCGGCGATGCCACCCCGGTGCTCAGGGCGACCCGCAGCCGCTCACCGTCCTCCAGCAGAAGGACGCTACTCCCCATTGCGCCGGTCAGCCGTTGGGCCTCGGTGCAAACGATCTCCAACACCTCCGCGATGTTGAGCTTTTGCAGCAAAGCGGCCGTCACCCGCTGGAGGCTCTGGCTCTCGGCCAGCCGCTCGCGGCCCTTCTCGTAGAGCCGGGCATTCTCGATGGCTAGCGCCATCGCGCTGGCAATGCCCCAGGCCAACTCGATCTGCTCTTCGGTGAAGGTGTGATAATCATCAAAGGTACTGACCACGGCCACGGCCAACACCCGCTCCTTGACTACGAAGGGCACCGCCAGGATGGACTTGACTCCCAGCAGGCGTGCTGCTTCCTTGTCCACGCGAGGGTCGGCCTGCGCGTCGTAACAGGTCAACGGCTCCTTGCGTTCCAGCACCTGGCGGATGAAGGCATCGGTCGTGGGGTCCAGAGGCCGGTTCAGGAAAGCCTGAACAGCAGTCGGGGTAGGGAGTTTGTCCGTTCCTAGCCGGGGAATGAGCAGGTTCTGTTCTTCATCAACCAGATAAAACCCGCAATGGTGCACGCCCGCGGCAGTGGCGATGCCCCTGGCTACGTAGCGCAGTACTCCGTCCAGTTCCAAGAAACCGCTGGCCGTCCGGGTCATCTCCAGCATCAACGCCGTCCGCTCCTGCTGCTCCCGCAGGTGCCGGCTCGTCTCGGCTGCGTATAACTTGGCGAAATAGCTAATGATCCAACGCAGACAAGCGTCCATCTGGGTGATGGACTCCTGCGCCACGGCTGAGCCGGAGGGGCAGGCGCGCCAGATAACGGGCAGGACAGCATCCTTGCACAACAACAAGGCATCGATCACCTCGGCGATGTTGAAGCCCATCCGCAGGCGGGTGAAGCTGACGTCGGTGAGGTAAGTCTCCAGAGCGGTGTAGGAGCCCGTGGTCAGGGCTTCAACGATCGCCCCTAGCCCCTGCATCGTCGAGGCACGAAGCTCCTCCAGAGGCCGCTCGCCGTAGTGAGAATCAGGCAGCCGGCGGGCCATCTCGGCCCAGGCCGTGGCGATCTCTTCCCGCTGCCGATCCAGCAGGGCGGCTAGATGCGGAACCCTTGCAGTCTCTCTGGTCATTTCTTCTTGTTCTCCAGTCAAGAGGATCTGTCCAGCAAGCGTGCAAAACAAGCCCGATATTCTAGCATAGAAGCAGAGGGGTGTCAATTCTGGATGGACTGGTGTCGAAGGGCTCACTCCCCCAACTCTTACACGCGCCGGCCCTGAAACCTCAACGCTCCATGATCTTGGCCAGCTTGTAGAGCTCCATGTCTATCTCTGGCGGACTGGCGAAGGCCTCTTCCATCGGGGTGAGGGTGACCTGATTGCCCACCAGGCCGACGACGTTTCCTGCCTTCCCGTCGTGCAATGCCTGGGCTGCGGCAGCGCCCAGCCGGGTGGCCAACAATCGGTCGAAGGCAGAGGGCCGCCCACCGCGCTGTACATGTCCCAACACGGTGACACGCACGTCAAAGCCCAACTCTTTTCTTCGTTCTTTGAGGTACTGCACAATCGCTGGCGTGCCCGGCTTGTATCCCTCGGCCACGATGACGATGCAGTGGCTCTTGCCCCGGATATAGGCGTCTACCATCGTCTGGGCCAGATCCTCCAATGATGTTTCCACTTCCGGGATGAGCACCGCCTCGGCGCCGCCGGCCACGCCACCCATCAAGGCCAGATAGCCGCAATCCCGCCCCATGACTTCGATGAGAAAGGCTCGCTGGTGGGAAGAAGCTGTATCCTTGATCTTGTCTACGGCGTCCAGGATGGTGTTCCGTGCCGTGTCCACGCCGATGGCAATGTCGGTGCCACCCACGTCGTTGTCTATCGTGGCCGGCACATTGACCACAGGGAAACCGAGCTTGTGCAGCGCCAACGCCCCGCTGAGCGAGCCGTTGCCACCGATGACCACCAGCCCCTCAACGGCCGCCTGGTTTAGATTGCGCAGCGCCTCGCGCTGCCCTTTGAGCGTCTTGAATTCCGGCGCCCTCGCCGTGCCCAGGAAGGTGCCGCCCTTGCCCAGGATGCCTCCCACAGAGCGGTCGTTCAAGTCCACCACCTCACCGTCCATGAGCCCGGCAAACCCTCGCCTGATGCCACACACATCCATGCCCAGGCTGAGGGCCGTCCGGGTGACCGCCCGGATGCAAGGGTTAAGGCCAGGCCCGTCCCCTCCGCTGGTCAACACGCCGATGCGTTTCATGACACCCTTTCTGGTCGGAAAACAACCTGCCTCGCAACCAGAGCCATTCAGCCCTCGGGCTAGTAGAAGAACGTCTGCGCCAATTCGTGCAGTTTGGGGTCCACGGTTTTGAGATCTGTGATAACGAGTGACAGCGGAACGGCCTCGATCTCGTTGCCGTGGAGGGCAGCCATGTAGCCAAACTTTCCCTCTTTGATGAGTTCCACGGCAAAGGCGCCCAGCCTCGTGGCCAGCACCCGGTCAAAGCCTGTGGGCGAGCCGCCCCGCTGGAGGTGCCCCAGGACGACACAGCGCGTCTCAAAGCCGGTGTGCCTTTCGATCTCCTTGGCCACTGTCTCTCCCAACCCCCGTCGGTCCAACCGCACGTGGCCGAACTCGTCCTTGCCGCCCAGGTCGTCTTCAGTGTAGATGATTTCCTTGATCTGCGCGCCTTCCGAGACGACAATGATGCTGAACCGCTTGCCTCGCTTCCAGCGTTCCTCGACGTGTCGGCAAACTTTTTCGATGCTGGACTCGACCTCGGGCGTAAAGATATAGTCCGCGCCGCCAGCCATGCCGCCGATGACGGCGATCCAGCCAGTGTGCCGGCCCATGACTTCAACCACAATGGCCCGGTGATGGGCAGAAGCCGTGGTGTGCAGTCGGTCCAGGCACTCGGCCACCATCGTGACAGCCGTGTCGAAGCCAATGGTATAATCGGTGCCGGGCACGTCGTTGTCAATCGTCTTGGGCACGCCTACCACCGGCGCGTCCATCTCGGCCAGCCTGGCGCCTACGCCCAGCGTGTCCTCACCGCCGATGACCACCACCGCGTCGAGGCCGAAGGCTTCGATGTTGTCCAGGCAACTGCGGACCAGGGCCTTGTCTTTAAACGGGTTGACGCGCGATGCCCCCAGGATGGTCCCACCAATGTGCAAGATGCCAGAGACTTGCTCGGACGTGAGGGGTGTGATGTTCCCCTCGACGAGGCCCGCCCAGCCGTTCTTGATGGCCCGCACCTCCCAGCCGTACTGGAACGCTCGCCGGGTCACGGCGCGGATGGCTGCGTTGAGGCCAGGCACGTCCCCGCCACCAGTCAAAACGCCGATTCTCATACTTTCCTCCTTTCCTGGCTGAATTTGCATCTTTGGCATTATTCTTCCGCCCCGCCCAACTCGGCGCTGCGCTGCTGGGCTGGCGGGCTGCGAAACGCGCCACTGCTGCTGATGCGGCCGCTCGCTCTAAAGAGACGCATCTTTTCCCGTACCCGCTCTTTGGCCGCCTCTCGCGCCGGGGCCAGAAAT
>CAYNKW010000023.1:14084-25385 GCA_964397845.1 uncultured Anaerolineae bacterium | reverse complement strand
ACGCATCTTTTCCCGTACCCGCTCTTTGGCCGCCTCTCGCGCCGGGGCCAGAAATCTGCGAAAGTCCACCTCGTCCGGCATGGCATCCAGCGTCGCGCGCATCTCGGCCACGAAACCCTGCTTGAGGTAGGTGGCAACGTTCACCTTGCAGACGCCGTTCTCAATGGCGGCCAGCACGCTATCGTGCTTGACACCCGACGAACCGTGCAACACCAGCGGGATACCCACCTTGTCGCCGATGGCTCGCACGCGGTCAATGTCCAGTTCTGCCTGGCGGCCTTTCATGGCGTGGATGGAGCCCACCGCCACGGCCAGCGAGTCGCAACCGGTGCGCTGCACAAACTCGAGTGCCTGGTCAGGGTCTGTCATAGCGGCCTCCACTTCTTCTGGCATGGCGCCGGCTTGCAACACTCTGCCCAACTCCGCCTCCACCGGGATGCCAGCGATGTGGGCGATCTCGATGATCTTGGCAGTCTGGGCCACGTTCTCTTCGTAGAACAGCTTGGAGCCATCGAACATGAGCGAGGTAAAGCCTTCGCGCAGGCAGCGCACGTTCTGCTCAAAGCTGGTGCCATGGTCCAGGTGCAACACCACCGGCACATCCACCTGAGCAGCAGCGATCTTGACCATGCCTGCAGCCATAGACAGGCCAGCGTAGCGGATGGCTCCCTGGCTAACCTGCAAGATGACCGGCGCACGCTCCTCCTGGGCCGCCTCGACGATGGCCTGCACCATTTCCAGATTGTCAGCGTTGAAGGCGCCCACGGCAAAGCGGGCCTTCCCGGCGTACTCCAATACTTCTTTGCTACTCACAAGTGGCATGTTTACTCTTCCTCAAAACCCATCCTTCAAAGAGACGATGACGTCTACAGACTCTGATGTTGAATCATTCCCGTCGCCGAAAGACCAGCCGCCAGCCTGCTGATCCCGACGGACAACCCTCAGTGGAAACATCTCCCACCTGTGTCCCCCATACCACCACATCGTAGACCTGACCGGGCGACATCTGGAAATCAGCATAGCCGGGATCGATCTCTGGTTTCAGGCCGGTGAAGAAACGATTCCGCCCGCCCTCCCAACTCACCTGCACTTCCACGCTGGGCAGGCCCTGACCCTCGACGTCCTGCACATAGATTTGAATGATGCCGGCCCGGCCTGGATCGTCACACACCTGGCGCCGCTCCACCACGCGGTAAGGCGGGCGCACGTCTGGCGTCGGCGTGGCTTCAGACGTCGGCATGGCGGTGGACGTGGCCGTTGGTGTAGCAGTGGGTGGCGTGGTGGGCAACGGCGTCCGGGTAAAAGTAGGCGTGAGTGTTACCGTCGGCGCCGGCGGCACCGTCGGTGTGTTGGTGGGAAGTTGAGCAACGGCTGCTTCACTCTGAGCGCCCAGCGCGTGGGCCAGCAAGGCCAGCGCTCGCACCGCTTCCGCGTCGCTGCCGGCCCAATACAGCCGATCGGCCAGGGAAGCCACTACTCTGGGGGTTCCCGCCTCGCCCAGTGTCGTCAGCCGGGCCTGCGCTCGCGCCAAATCGCCGGTCAGGTCATACGACATGACAACGAGGATGAGGTAATCCTCTCTCAGGTCAGTACGCAAATCGGCGGGGTCGGCATCGTAATACTCAACCGGATCAACGAGCCACGCATAGGTGAGGCCCAACGACAAGCCCACCACCGACGCCAACGCGATCCAGGTAAGCCTTTGGCCAAGCACGGTGATCGGGGACTCCCTTCACGGCGCGGTGGGAGTCGGCATCAGATAGGGGGCCAGCATTGGAGTGGAAGCCCCCAACGCCGCCGCCAGCCGGGCCAGACGACCCACTTCTGTCTCAGGAGCGCCAACGGCGAGAGCCGCTTCGGCATGGGATAGCACCAGCGCAGCCCCGTCGAGCGCACCCAGGCGGCTCAAGCGCTCCCGCACCGCGTCCAGATCGCCGGTCACAGCATAGGCATCGCTCACCATCAACACATAGTCTACCCGGTACGCCTCTCTCAGATCGGCAATCTCGGTGTCATAGTATTCCACCGGCCACTGTACCCAACCTACATACAGTCCCAGGCCAATGCCCAGACCGAGGCCCAGCAAGGTCAAAAGCACAATGACCCAGACTCGCCGCATGAACGCCATCACTTTCCAAACTCAAAATAAGGGGGCCACCCCTCCCTGGTTGAAGGCCAGCCCCGCAGCAACCACAACTACCGCTCCAAATAAAGTCCGCAAACACATCGCGATGTGGTCTAGCCCTTCTGAGAAAAAACTGGTATAATAGGCGGGCAGGTCACACGGCGCGCCCTGCCCGATCTGCCACATCAATGCCGGAGGTGGGAATCGAACCCACAAGAGGTCACCCTCACGCGAGTTTGAGTCGCGCGCGTCTGCCAGTTTCGCCACTCCGGCATGAAAAGTAGTATAGTCCAGAACCGGGGTTTAGTCAAATCATTGTATTTCGGGCTTGCTTCCATACGGAGCCAGAGAGCATGTCACAAAGCATGGACGAGCAGGCGCTCGCTGCTGCTGCTCAACAGGGCGATCTCGGGGCCTTTAACCAACTGGTGATCCATTACCAGAAACTGGCTTACCACGTTGCTTGCCGCATTCTCAGCGACGCCGATGCGGCGGCTGATGCCACTCAGGACGCCTTTCTGCGTGCCTTCCGGGCTATCGGTCAGTATCGGGGAGGCTCCTTCAAGGCGTGGAGCTTGCGCATTGTCACCAACACCTGTTACGACCAACTTCGCGCCAAGCAGCGACGGCCCACCGTCTCGCTTGAGGCATTGATGGTGTCTGATCTCGTGCCAACCCCCTCGTTTGTGGATCAGGCCGAGTCACCAGAGGCTTACGCCGAGCGCCAGGAACTCAGCCAGGCCATCCAGGCCGGCATCAATACCTTGCCGCCAGACCAACGCATCGCTCTGACGCTGTGTGACGTGGCCGGCATGAGCTACCAGGAGATTGCCAAGGCTACGCGGGTGTCGTTGGGCACAGTCAAATCTCGCATCAGCCGGGCGCGGGCCAAACTGCGTAACTACTTGCTGGCTCAACAGGAACTTTTACCGGCCCAATACCGTCTAAGAGGTGACACCTGAGAGCGTGTTTGAAAATTCAGGTGGGGGAACCCTTGCGAAGGTTTGGAGGCAGCTTTCAGGCGAAAGGTGTCCTCGTCTACCAAGAATTGCGCTGTTACCAGGGCTATTCACAACCTTCGCAAGGGTAAAAGGTGTTGCGTACCGCATCACGCCACACGCAGCACGTAATATACTATAGAAGTGACTATCATGTTGGACTTTGTGCGACGACGAACTAAATCTGAACACGAACGCATCACGGCCATGCTGTCGGCCTACATAGATGGTGAGCTGAGGGCAAAGGAGCAGCGGCAGGTGGAAGCGCACCTGGCCCGTTGCGAAGCCTGCGCCGAGGAACTGCGCGCCCTGCAGTACACGAAAGCACTGCTGGCCGAGGCGCCGATGCCGCGTATTCCCCGCTCCTTCGTCGTCCGCCGGGCCGATCTGGAGGCTCCGGCGGATGCAGCGCCCCGCCGCGCATTCGGGCTGGGTCCCAGACTGTCCTACGGCTACTTGAAAGGTGCAACGGCGTTGGTGACAGTGGCTTTCGCTTTGGTGGTGGCCGGCGACCTGATCGCGCAGCTCGGCTTTGGCGGTGCACAGTTGGCTCCGGCTCCGGCAAGGGAAGCCGCGGTGGTTGAGACAGTGGAGGTTAAGAAAGAGATGGTCGTCCAGGCTACCGAGGGGGGGCAGGAAAGCTACGAGGAGACCCAAGCTCTTGCTGTCGAGGGCGCGCCTGAGGAGGAAGTGCAAGTGGAGAAGGTTGTGCTGCCCGCCGCCACGCCGGCCCCGCCGGTGGAGCGCTCGGCGGTTCCCACCGCCAGCCCACCCGCCCAGGAGAAGGAGCAAGAAAGCATCCGCTCCCTGGCTGTGCCCGAAGAGACCGCCACACAGACCGTACCCGCCGAGTACTTGCCGATGGACGCCGCTGCCGTCGAAGAAACCTTCACACCCCTACCGATGCCGACGGCGACACCCCCCCCTCCCCTGCCATCTCCCGCCCCGACCAGCCCGCCGCCGGTCACGTCAGAGCCGACCAGCACCGCCGTTGTGGCGGAGAGGGGAGGTTACTACGGTCCCAGCGTCCTCCGAATAACCGAAATCGGACTGGGGACATTGGCGTTGATCTTGCTCGTCGTCACTCTCATCGTCCGTCGCCAACAACCGTAACCAATTGTGCCTAATTCTGTGTAGGAGGGAAGAATCCAGCACCCGACACAGGGATGAGCCTGTTTTCAGGCTCATCCCTGTTGACTTTTTGGGCCAAAATCGGTACAATTACAACAGCGAACAAGGTGCCTGGCAGATCGCTCGCTGTGCCTCGAAAGCAAGGGGGGAGGGGATACAGACTGTGACAAAGCAGAGAATTCTGATAGTGGACAGCAGCAAAGCTTTCGCCATCATGCTCAAAGAAGGATTAGAATCGTCCGGCCCCTACAAAGCCATCGTCGTCACCAGTGGGACGGATGCCCTCAATGTCCTCGTGCAGGATCAGATTGACCTGGCCATCGTTGACATGGGCCTGGAAGACATGGATGGGCTGGCGTTGGTGCAGTCGTTGCGCCAGTCCAAACCAGACCTGCTCATCATGCTCATCCCTCTCTTCGGGCAGGAACTAACAGAAGAAGAACTGTCGCTGGAAGTGCAGGGCGTCCTGCCCAAGCCTTTCTTCATCGGCGATCTACCAGGCCTGATCCAGGAAGTGCTGGTGTCTCCCTCTGGAGAAGAGGAAGAGATAGCGGTAAAAGTCCCTGTCGAAGCGCTCCCGAAACCTCGGGCCGAACTGCCTCCGTCTCCCAGGGTTGGCAGCCGCAAGACGCTCGATTCTCGCGACGTGAACGGTCTTTTGGAAGGGCTTTTCCAGGAGATCCGTGCCGAGGCAGTGCTTTTCACTCGAGGCCTGGATCTGATCGCCCACGCGGGCAATGTCACTCAGGAGCGCGCCCAGGAACTGGCCGGACTGGCGGTGGCAAGCATGAATGCCGCTCACAAAATAGCCGCCTTCCTGGGAGAACCCGACGGCCGCTTCGAGCAATGCACCTTTGAGGGAGATGAATACAGCGTCTATTCCACGAACGTGACGCTCGACACCATCCTGTCAGTGGCCCTCAGTGCCAGAACACCTGTGGGTATCGTCCGTTACAACCTCCGCCGGACGGCCGACGCGCTGGCCGAGATGTGGTACGAATAACCGTCCAACTTTCTGAGACATAGGGGCCGGAGGTGATCTCCGGCCTATCTGCTTAAGCGTCTTGAGAGGACGTAAACATGCTGCAAAGGAAACTGGTACTGATAGACGGCCATGCGCTGGCCTTTCGGGCCTATTATGCTCTGCCGGCCGACATGGCCACGGCGCAGGGCGAGTTAACCAATGCCGTGTACGGCTTTACCTCCATGCTGCTCAACATCGTCCGCGACGAAAAGCCCGATTATCTCATCGTCGCCTTTGATACCGGCCGCACTTTTCGCCACGACGAATACGCCGAATACAAGGCCCATCGTGGCCGAATGCCCCAGGAATTGGCCGACCAGATGGAACGCATTCGGCAGATCGTTGAGGCGATGAACGTCCCCATCGTCGAGGCCGAAGGGTTCGAGGCTGACGATGTGCTGGGGACGCTCTCCCGCCAGGCAGCGGAACAGGGACTTGCTACCCTCATCGCCACCGGCGACTCTGACATCTTTCAACTCATCAATCCCGACGTGCGCGTGCTCCTGGCCGGGCGGCGCTTCTCCGATACCAAGACCTACGACGAAGACAGCGTCCGCCAGCGGTACGGGCTGGAGCCGAAGCAAATCATTGACTTCAAATCGCTGGTCGGCGATTCATCGGACAACATCCCAGGCGTGCGGGGTGTGGGGGAAAAAACGGCCACGCCGCTCCTCCAAAAGTACGGCAGTGTTGAAAGCGTTTACGAGCATCTGGACGAGATCGCCCCCGCCCGCGCCAAAAACGCCCTGGAGAAGAATCGTGACGCTGCCTTTCTGAGCAAAAAGCTGGTCACCATCCGTACCGACGCTCCGGTGACGCTGGCTGCCGAGGCGGCCCACTTTGGCGACTTTGACCGGCAAGCGGTGATGGCGCTCTTTCGGGAGTTGGGCTTCCGCAGCCTGCTCCGCCGGTTGCCGGGCGGCGCACCCCCTGGACCAGAAGGCCAGTTGTCTCTCTTTGACCAGCCACCAGAGGAAGCCAAGCCGGCTGCAGTGGGGAAACATCACGTGGTGGACACGGAGAAAGCCCTGGATGCCTTGATCGAAAAGCTGGCACACGCTGGCGCCTTCGCCTTCGACACCGAGACCACTGGCATAGACCCGGTGCGCGCTGAGCTGGTCGGCCTGGGCCTGGCCGTCGCCCCCGACGAAGGGTATTACGTGCCGGTGGGCCATCAGACCGGCGAGCGGCAACTCCCGTGGGAGGTGGTGCGCGAACGGCTCCGCCCCTTGCTAAAAGACCCGGCGGTTGCCAAGTACGCTCACAACGCCGGATACGACGTCCTGGTGTTGGCCCAACACGGCATCCAGGTCCAGGGCGTGGTCTTTGATACCATGCTGGCGGAATGGGTGCTGGATCCGGCCAGCCGCAACCTGGGGCTGAAAAACCTGGCCTGGGTGCGACTGGGCATTGAGATGACCGAGATCAAAGAACTTGTTGGCTCTGGCAAGTCTCAGCGCAGCATGGCCCAGGTGCCAGTGAGCCAGGTAGGACCCTACGCCGCCGCCGATGCCTACGCGACTTGTGGCCTGGTAGAGCCATTGGAAACAGAACTGCGTGAACGGCAACTCTGGCCGCTCTTCGACGAGGTGGAAATGCCGCTGGTGCCGGTCCTGGTGGCCATGGAGCGGACCGGCGTCAAGTTGGATGTGGGCTACCTGCAAGAGATGTCCGAGATGCTGAGCGGCCGGCTGGCAGAGTTGGCAGAAAAGATCCACAAGCTGATCGGGCAGCCGTTCAACATTGGCTCTACGCAGCAATTGAGCGATGCCCTTTTCATCACCTTGAGGCTACCTACAAGAGGCATTCGTAAGACCAAGTCGGGCCACTATTCCACGGCTGCTGACGTGCTGGAAAAGTTGCGCGGGAAACATGAGGTGGTAGACCTCCTCCTGGAACAGCGGATGCTCTCCAAGCTCAAGACCACCTACGTTGAGGCGTTGCCGCAACTGGTGAACCCGGCTACAGGGCGGGTGCACACCTCTTTCAACCAGACGGGCACTGTCACCGGGCGGATCAGCTCCAGCAATCCCAATTTGCAGAACATACCCATCCGCACTGAGCAGGGTCGCCAGGTGCGGCGAGCCTTCGTGGCCGAGGATGGCTGGCTGCTGCTAGGGGCCGACTATTCGCAGGTAGAGTTGCGTGTGCTGGCGCACATCTCCCAGGACCCGGCGCTGCTGGAGGCCTTTCGCCAGGGCGAGGACATCCACCGTACCACGGCGGCAGCGGTCTACGGCGTGCCGCCGGCCGGCGTGACCTACGACATGCGCCGCGTGGCCAAGACGGCCAACTTTGCCATGGTCTATGGCTCCAGTGCCTTCGGACTGGCGCAACAAACAGGGCTCACCCCGGACGAGGCGGCCCAGTTCATAGAGGCCTATTTTGCCCGCTTTCCCCGCGTGCGGGCGTACATCGAAAGCACCAAGAAACAGGCCGCCGAGCAAGGGTACGTCGAGACGCTGCTGGGCCGGCGACGCTACTTCCCCGAATTGGCCCCGCGCAGCAAAGCGAGGCACGGACAACGCCGTGCCGCCGAACGGGCGGCAATTAACGCCCCCATCCAGGGTAGCGCTTCCGACATTATCAAAGTTGCCATGATCCGGCTCCACCGGACGCTGCAAGAGAAGAATCTGCGCAGCCGGATGATCCTCCAGGTGCACGACGAACTGCTGCTCAAAGTCCCCCAAAAGGAAATGGGCACAGTGTGCCCCCTGGTCGTAGAGATCATGGAGGGTGCCTTCGACCTGGCCGCTCCCCTGAAGGTTGACGTGAAAGTGGGACCGAATTGGCTAGAGATGGAAAGCGTACACTGTAAAAGTGAAGAAGAATGAAAGGAGAATGAAACGAGGCACGCAAACCGCCTTGGTTCTGCTTGCCGTCGCCTGGATATTCCTGGTTCTCGGTTTCTACTACTGGGGACATCAGGCTAGCTTCACAGACCCGGTCGTGGGATTGGCCCGCACGCTGGGGTTGATGCTCGTCTCGGCCGCCCTGGGCGTGGTGGCCCTGAGCGGCGGCTGGCTCCTTTCGCGGGTGCTGCGCCTGCCGTACAACTCGTTAGCGGAAGCCGTCGTCTTTTCACTGGGCCTGGGCATGGGCCTCATGGCCCTGTTGACGTTAGCCCTGGGTTTCGCTGGCTGGTTGCACCCCCTGGTCTTTTGGACCATCACCCTCGTGTGGATTGCCCTGGCCCTGCCCTGGCTCTATCGCTCCCTGCGGCGGACGGCTTTCGAACCACAACCGCCAGCGGAGCCCTTATCCCGTTTTGACTATTTTCTCCTGGCTGTGCTCGGCATCAACCTGATCGCGGCATTGCAAATTGCGCTGATCCCACCCATTGGCTGGGATGCTCTCACCACCCACCTGGTGCTGATCCGGGAAGCCCTGGACGCCAAACGATTGCTGGCCGGGCCACTGCTCAATCGGCCACTGGCTGGGCACCAACTCTTTATCTGGGGCATGGCCGTGGGAGGGGATGGTATGCCCCAGTTGATCAGCTTTTGGCAGTCTGTGGTGATGGTCGCCGCCGTGTGGCTCCTTGGCCGGCGGTTCTTTGGCCGGCGGGTGGCCTTGCTGGCAGTGACGATCCTTTTTTCTGTGGAAGCACTGGTCCTGACCGCCGTCTGGCCCTACGTGGACCTGGCTACAGGATTGTTCAGCTTGCTGTCTGTCTTTGCCCTGCTCAAGTGGCAAGTTGGGCACGAGGCAAGGCGCACCTGGCTGGCCGTGTCGGCTGTGATGGGTGTGCTGGCCGCCCACACCAAGCTCAATGGGCTGTTTGTGCTGCCTGCCCTGGCCCTGGGCGCAATCATCGGGCTGTGGTGGCAACGACAGCGGCTAAAAGCCGCCGCTGCCGACGTTGTCCTGGCGACTTTGGTGGGCGGCCTCCTGGCTTCCCTGTGGACGCTATCGGAGAAGGCCCTGAGCAGCACAGCGACGACCGATATCACCAGAGTGCTGGGTACGGCGGCTTCCGTGGCCTCGCGTACGTTGGCCCCGGAGAGTCTGTGGGCGCAAGTGGGCCGCTACCTGGCCATTCCCTGGCGGTTGACCATCCTGGGCCGGCAAGGAACGGCAGCCTTTGACGGGGCCATCACGCCCCTTTTTCTGATTCTGCTGCCCCTGCTCCTGTTCCTGCGGCGCAAAGAGCGAGTGATCCTGTCCCTGGGAATTGCCAGCCTGATAGAGTTCATTGCCTGGCTTTTGGTTCCGAGCGGCTACTACCAGAGCCGTCATCTGATCCTCGCCTATCCTCTGTTCGGCCTGCTCACGGCCTACGTTATCCACCGCCTGCCAGAGTTTGACCGGAAGTGGTTCTCTTTGTCGGGATTTTTCCGCTTGGTGCTGGTCATGGTCCTGGGCATACAGACGGTGACTATGATGACGTGGCGGGAGAGTTACGATCCGCTGCCCTACCTGCTGGGCATGGAGAGTCGCACAGCATACCTGGCCCGGCACCTGAATGGCGGCTGGTCGCCTGGCTATTACAACATGATGCAAGTCATCGACGAGACCCTGCCCCAGGACAGCAAAGTCGGATTTGTGTCCCCAGAGTCCCGGGTGTATTATTGCCAGCGCGACTATGTCCAATCGCCGTTTGGGGGAGGCGGAACCGCCAAAGAGATGGCTGCCGCTGCCGAAGAAAAGAGCCTCACGCACCTGCTGGTGAGTTGGAGCGGGATCACGTTTTACCTGGACTACCACGAACAAGCTGACGACGAGGAACATCGCCGGAAATGGCTCACCTTCTCCACCGAACTGGACCGCTTTCTGGCTGATCACGCCGTGTTAGAGTATGTGTTAGAGTATAACGAGCAAGACTCCTTTGGCCTGTATCGCCTCGAGCCAGGACAACCTTGACCCATCGGAGGGGTAGGGAATCCAGAATCAGTGGGCCTTGATTGACCCGGCAGACGTGGCGCATGGGAGATCCTTGAGGCCCACGCTTTGACGGAGACATACCTGGATGAAACCCCAGCCTATATCCTCCACTGACTTGAGCCATAACCGCTGGCCAAGCATGAAACCTTTATACCCTGTTCTCCTTCTTTTCGGCCTGGCTTTCTCCTTGCAGGTTTATCGTTTGTCAGCCCAGAGTCTGTGGATGGATGAGACGATTACGGTAGCGCGCCCAAATCTCTCGCTTCCGTTGCTGATCCGCGAGTTGCAGGCCATCCGAAACCATGCTCCGTTATACTTCTTGCTGATGCACGGGTGGCAACGTCTGGGTCACGTCGAATGGATGGTCCGTTTTCCTTCCGCGTTCTGGGCCATGCTGGGATTGAGCGTCACTTACCGATTGGCGCGGGAAACCGGTAGACAAAGAGCGGCACTGCTGGCAACGTTACTCCTGGCGGCTTCACCGCTGTACATCTGGTACGCCCAGGACGCCCGGATGTACACCATGGCGGCTTTCTGGGTGACGGCCTCGACGCTTTTCCTGATTCGCGCCTGGCGCTCCGGCCGGTGGCAAGAGTGGGTGGGTTACGCTGTGTGTGTGATGGTCGCTTCGCTCACCCACCTGCTGACGACCCTGGTCTTCCTGAGCCAGGCGCTTTACTTGATTTTGCAGCTCCGCAAGGAGCCCCTGAAGCTGCGAAGCTGGGCATTCGCCATGACAGCGCCAGCGATCGTATTTCTGGCCTGGTTAATGCCTATGCTCCTGACGGGGGGGTTCGCCCCAGCTACTCCCTGGATAGCCTGGATTCCCCGCCCTGCCCTTTGGGATTTACTCCTGACTCTCTATACCTTTACGGTGGGCGCCACAGCCGGACGCCATAGTCTGGTGACCTACATTCCTTTGTTGATCGCGGGTGGCGCACTGGGCATCTTGATCTGGCAACGAGAATCGTTCTCCAGGCTGACGCGATGGCGCCTTTCGCTGCTAACCTGGCAAGTGGTGGGCACTATTTGCCTGATCTTCCTCATCTCGCAGGTTAGGCCGATATACATGGACCGTTATTTCGTGCTCATCCTGCCCACATTCTTGATTCTCGTGGCTTTCGGGCTTTCCCGGGCGT
>CAYNKW010000023.1:8320-13984 GCA_964397845.1 uncultured Anaerolineae bacterium | reverse complement strand
GTGCTCATCCTGCCCACATTCTTGATTCTCGTGGCTTTCGGGCTTTCCCGGGCGTCACCTCGGTGGAAAAGAGCGGCAATTGTCGCCCTGGGAATTTTCATCGTGTTCGATGCGATATCGTTGCGCAACATGTACTTTGATTCGCGTTATCACCGCGACGACTGGCGGGGGGCGGCAGATCTCATCAACCATCGAGCCCGACCGGACGATGGATTGATCAGTTACGTGGCCCGTCCATTTCAGTACTACGCGCTGGACCTGCCTCGTCATACCATCTCTTATTTCACAGCCGATCCAGCCTACTTTGCCCAGCAAACAGCAGAGGCCAGAGCGGGAAAAACCCGGCTATGGGTGATCATTCCCCTTACGGTGCTCAATAACCATTCCTTTTTTGACGAACGTGACGCCGTCGCCATCAAGTGGGTCGAAAACAACCCGTATGTCCTCTGGCTGACAGAGCGCTACCCCTTGGTCGAAGCGCAGCGCTTGCCCGGCGTTCAAGTGATGCTCTATAACGTCCGGCCGGACGGGACTGAACCATGAGAAACAAGCCACTCTTTACGCCGCTGCTCGTGATTTTCGTCGCCAGCCTGGCCGTGCGCCTGCTGGCCGCGCTGCCCATGCGCCAACCCGGCTTCATGGACGCCCACTACTATTACGTCGGCGCACTGAACCTGATCGAGGGGCGCGGCTTCAACGATCCCTACATCTGGAATTACCTGGACGATCCGGCCGGCGTACCCCATCCCAGCCACCTCTACTGGATGCCACTGCCCTCACTGGTGGCCTGGACAGGTATGACACTGTTGGGGCCATCGTACCGCGCCGGGCAGGTGGGATTCATCCTCTTGTCGGCATTGTTGCCGCTGGTGAGCTACGCCGTCGCCCGCAAAATCTCCAGCCAGCACCGCCACGCCGTCTTGGCCGCGCTGGTGACGATCTTTGGTGGCTTCTACCTGCACTTCTGGGTCTCGACGGAAAGTGCCACCCCCTTTGCCCTGGCCGGAAGCCTGGCCCTGCTGGCGCTGGGCCTGGCGCTGGAAAGCGGCCACGCGTCCTGGTTTGCCGTAGCCGGTGCTGCCGCCGGCCTGGCCTACCTCTCCCGCTCCGATGGTTTACTGCTGTTGCTTACTGCCCTGTTCATGCCTCTATTCTTTGTCAAGCACGAAACACGCAATACGCAATACGTGCTGCGTGCTGCGAGTTGCGTATTACTAGCCTTCCTCCTGGCGACCGCTCCCTGGCTCTACCGTAACTGGCGCATCACCGGCACGCCCCTGCCCGGCGGCGGCATCCAGACTTTGTGGCTTCGCTCCTACGACGACATCTATGTCTATGACCGGGCTCTCACCCCGCAGACATACCTGGACTGGGGCTGGGGCAACATCTTGCGCTCCAAGTCAGGCGCAGCTATTGATAACCTGATGACGGTGATCGCCGTTGACTGCCTGGTCTTTCTGTTCCCCTTTGCCCTCGTCGGGCTTTGGTCACTGCGGCGGCGGCGATTGTACTGGCCGTTTCTGCTCTACGCGCCGCTTCTCTGGTTGAGCATGACCCTCGCCTTTACCTACCCCGGCTGGCGGGGTGGGCTGCTCCACTCCAGCACTGCGTGGCTGCCCTTCCTCTTCCCGGCAGCGATGGTCGGCCTGGATCGGAGCGTTGCCTGGGTCGCCCGCCGCCGCCACGCCTGGGACGCCCGCCAGGCCAGCCAGGTCTTTGGCGTCGGTGCCGTGCTGCTGGCCGTGATGTTGAGCGGGCTGATATATTTCCCAAAGGTGCTGGGGGGCAGCTTGACCGACCCGGCCTGGAACCGGAGCGACCTCATCTACCACGATGTGGGCGACTGGCTGGACAACCACGCGGCGCCAACCGACCTGGTGATGATCAACAACCCGCCCTCGTTTTACTATCACACCGGCCGGTCCAGCGTCGTCGTGCCCGCCGAGGGGCCAGAGACGTTGATCCACATCTGCGACCGGTACGGCGTGCGCTTTGTAGTATTGGATCACAACATAGTGCCTGCGTTGGTTCCCTTGTACCAGGGTCAAGCGACGCATCCGCGCCTGGTGGAGCGAACGCGACTTGGCAACCAGGATAACCCTACGACTGTGTATGAGTTGAAACCCTGATTGACGAGGCTAATGAGCGTCCAGCGAAAACTCCGAAACAGCAAATTCCTCCTATTTCTAATCGTGACAGCGATCACTGTCATCATGCGCATTCCAGAATTCTATGCCCCACTGGGCCGTGACGGTGGTGTTTTTGCCTATATTGGCCGCCGTGTGTTGGCTGGAGATGTGCCCTACCGGGATGTGTGGGATCACAAAGCGCCAGCCGTGTATTACCTGGACGCGCTGGCACTGGTGCTATCCGGCCACACAATAGCCGGCTTGCGATGCGTGGAAATCGTTTTTGCCGTGGCGACAGCCTGGGTCATTTATCAGTTGGGTTCCAAGCTCTTGCAAAGCCACTGGGCAGCAAGTCTGTCTTCCCTCTCCTTTGCCCTGATTTCAAACGGTTATCTTTTCTCGTCTGGTGCCGATCTTCATTTCACCGAGGCTTTTATGCAACTTCCTACTGTCTTGAGCATCCACTTTGCTGTCTTGCATCGGGCCAGTCACCAATGGCGATATCTCTTTTGGTCAGGGATGATGGCTGGCTGTGCCATTCTCTTCAAACCTACCGCCGGATTCACGTTGATCGCCTTAGCTCTATGGACAACCATCCAGATCTTGAAAAAACAACGACCCTGGGGCAACGTTTTCCGTTGTCTGATGGCTCTGATAGCCGGCGCAGGGCTACTCCTGATATTGACGTTGGCTTACTTTGCCCTCCGGGGAGGATTGGCAGATTTGTACTCCCAGGTCATTGAGTACAACTCACTTTACGCAGCCGCTCATTTTCAGAGAGGCTTTTTTCAAACTCTGGCTTCCCATGTGTCTCACTGGGCAGGCGCGTTGGGATTTGTATGGATCCCTGCCAGCGTCGGACTAGTTTGGGGCAAAGGGTCACCCGAAAGCCGATGGCTGCTTGTCTTCTGGTTCATCGCCGACCTGGCCGGTGCAACGGTGGGTGGAAAACACTTGCCCCACTACTTTCTTCAGGTCTTACCCTCGCTGACTCTACTGGCGGGCAGTGGATGGCTGACGCTAAAAGATCGTCACTGGCTTATCCCACGAGGGCTCGGTAGGATAAGCCTAATCACTATGATCACCGCCACGCTGTTGGTGTTGTTAATCAGACAGACCGCGTCTGCTCTGACCTGGATCTCTTTTCGGCTTGATGGAAACCTGGCAACTGCAGAGCGAGCTGCCCGCTTTGTTGCAAACGACACGGCAAAAGATGAAACAATTTACGTGTGGGGAACTGAGACGGTGGTCTACCTACTCTCAGGCCGCAGGAGCGCCAGCCGCTATGCCTATCTCTATCCCCTATTGACCACAGGCTATTCCTCTCCCCATAAAGTGAACGAACTGCTGCAAGACCTGAAAGAGCAGGCTCCCCGGTATATCCTCGATGCCAGTGCCACCAACAGAGAGGTGCCATCGTTAAAAGACGGACGGCCTCGCCGGGGAGAAGATCCAATTTATGCTCCGGATACTCTGGAGCCCGTCCGGCAGTTTATTCTCCAGCGATATCACCCCAAAACCCACATTGATGGATGGACAGTCTATGAACGAGTCGCGCTTGACGAAGACTAGCCAGTACCCAAATTATAGATTTGGAGGGGCAGTTGTTCTGTTGAGTGCCCTATCCGCCGCGCTCTACCTGGGCTGGACGGCGGCCTCCGGTCGCCTTGGTTTCCCCCTGGACGATGGCTGGATCCACCAGACTTACGCCCGAAACCTGGCTCACACGGGCCAAATGGCCTACGTGCCGGGACAACCCTCGGCCGGCTCCACCTCTCCGCTGTGGACCGGCCTGCTCAGCATCGGTTACCTGCTGCGGCTGGATTATCGTCTCTGGACCTACTTTCTCGGCGCGGTCGGGCTGGCCCTCACCGCCTGGACGGTCTATCGCCTGGCTCGCCGCCTGTTTCCCGACCAGCCGTGGGCTGCGCCGCTGGCCGGGCTCCTTTGCGCGCTGGAGTGGCACCTGGCCTGGGCCGCCTTCTCCGGCATGGAAACCATCCTCTATACCTGCTTGGCTCTCCTGTTGATAGACCTGCAATTCTCAATCCACGATTCGCAATTCGCAATTCGTAATTCGCAATTCACAATTGCAGCAATTGTAGCCGGGCTCCTGACACTCACGCGGCCCGAGGGATTGCTCCTGGCCGGGCTGGTGGGACTGGCGTTGCTGTGGCACGCCTGGCGCAAGGCGCGCTGGCGGGGCATCCTGGCCGTGGCCGGATATGGCCTGGCTTTTGCAGCCGTGGTATCGCCGTGGCTGGCTTTCAACCTGCGCGTTTCGGACCAAACGTTCCCCAACACCTTTTACGCCAAGCAGGCCGAATACCGTGTCTACCTGACCCTGCCCATCTGGACTCGCCTGGCCCGCGTTCTTCTGCCCACCTTCGCCGCCGCGCAATTCCTCCTCATCCCCGGCTTCCTCTACGCCGCCCTCCGCCCCCTCCACTCCCACACTCCCACACACTCTTATACCCCCACTCTCCCACACTCCTCATTCTCCTCACTCTCCTCACTCTCCCCACTCTCCATTTTTCTCCCCCCACTCTGGTGGCTGCTCACCGTCCTGGTCTACGCTCTCCGCCTGCCGGTGAATTATCAACACGGGCGTTACCTCATCCCCACGATTCCACTGCTCATCCTCTATGGCGCCGGCGGCACGCTACGGTTGCTGCGACCGGCCTCGCCTCGCATGGGAGCGCGAGTGGTGAGCCGCAGCGTGCTGCTGGCGACGCTCGTCCTGCTGCTGGCCTTCTGGGTGCGCGGCGCGAGGGTCTATGCCGACGATACCGGCTTTATAGAGGGCGAGATGGTGGCCGTGGCAGGCTGGCTCAACGCCAACACCGAACCGGAGGCCCTCATCGCCGTCCACGACATTGGCGCCGTAGGCTACTTTACGCAGCGCCCGCTGCTCGACCTGGCCGGCCTCATCACACCCCAGGTCGTCCCGTTCATCGCCGACGAAACACGCCTGCTGGCGTTCATGGCCGAGCGAGGCGCCGAATACGTGGTCTTTTTTTCCGATTGGTCGGATGCCTACCACCGCATGGCTCAAGACCCTCGTCTGCACGCCGTTTACCACTCCGGTTACGAGTGGACGCGCCGCCAGGGCATGGAGAACATGGTAGTCTTTAAGACTGAATGGTAATTGAATTTGCCCGTTTGCCTTTTCGGTGCTATAATATCGTCCAATTCCATACCCATACCATCAAGACGCAACGGCTGTGACGGGGAGGAGTAGGCGGGGGGAGTCCGCCAGGGAGGAGGGGCCGTGACTGGAAGCCCCTCTCGTGAGAAAGCCCGCTGAAGTTCGCTCCTGAGCCGGACGGGGGAAAACCATGGTAGGGGTAAACCTCGTGTTTACCCAATACCTCGGTGAGTAGTTCGTCCCGGAAGCCCACCGTTAGCGGGGTAGCCGATAGCCCGGCTGGGGCCGTCGGTGCAACGAGGGGGCCTGCCTTTGCAGGCCAAGCAGGGTGGTACCGCGGGAGCAGCAATCGTGGCTCTCGTCCCTACGTTGGGGGCGAGGGCTTTT
>CAYNKW010000023.1:6648-8220 GCA_964397845.1 uncultured Anaerolineae bacterium | reverse complement strand
TTTCAGTCGTAGGGCGATTTGTCAAATCGCCCCCGAGCGAGCAATATGCTATCCTTAAAAGGGCGTGTGGGGCGTCTTCAGATTACATTGCTTTCCTTGATTTGTCTTGCCCTATTGCCAAGACTCCTGTATCTTGGAAACACCTTTCAGAGCGGAGACAATGCCGCACTGGCTGTCAACGTCATAGTGAACCCGGGATACTCGTGGATGATTCGAGGAAATTATGGGGTTCTCATAAATCTTTTTGTCAAGCTGTTTGTGGGCCTGGCTTCATCCCTGGGTATCACCATCACTGAATTCTGGTGGAAAGCGCCCATTGCGTTGCTTGGCACGCTTCAGGTACCCTTGAGCTTTCTCTTTCTAAGACGATTGGGTTGCACAAAAGTGGGTGCGCTCTGGGGAGCCTCGTTCATGGCCATACTCCCCATCCACGTCATGCAATCGCGATATTTGTGGGGCTATGAAGTTTTCGGCGTATTCTTTGGCACGATAGTCCTTTGGTCGCTCCTCGATTTCTTTGACCGGCCAACGATAAAGACCGGACTCGTGGCATCGCTGTGCTCAGGCTTGTATTTGATTTCTCATGGCTACATTATACCTTTCATTCCCTGTCTAGCATCCATTACAGTTCTGTTCACTCCCAGCGAGAGGGAAAGCGGTCTGTACAAACTTGGCAAGGGAATCAAGCTCTTGGCAACAAAGCTCGTGTGGCTTTTCCCTTTATTGTCTTTACCCTTGTGCTATTCTTCCATCTTGCATGGGCTGCAAAAGCCCACTCAAATTGGGTTTTTCTTGCTGAACCACATATCGGGATTTGTCGAGAACACTGGCGTGCTCCTGGCCCTATGCTTGCTTGCATCCGTCTTGATGGGCACGGTCTATGAAAAGACCAGGTCCCGAGAGAGCCTACTGCTTGCAACCTGGGGTCTTTTATACCTGGCTCCTCTCTTCTTCGGCACGCCCCCTGGCGTTACCGTCGTGAGGGGGTACATGCTTTTAGGAACTTTTTTCCTGCTGCTCTGCGCCGCACTGGTGCTCGACAAGCTGGCAAAAGAGCACAAAAGCAAAAGATGGATCGTGATCCTGGTTTCCCTTTGTTTTCTGACGACGCTGTGGGGAACGGTCGAAAGCATCTTTGGCCGTGATCAGTGGGTTGATCCCTCCTGCGTCAAAATCGAACGGGGCGGCATACCCCCCGATCCAGGTTCCAAGGCAGCGGGCTATCTCGTCAGAAAGCACGTTCCGCCGGCAGCCCAGGTCCTTGCCATTCACAGAGCCGTCGAGCCACCCAACCTGCTTTATTATTTCGGGCGCACTGAATATGCCTATTACGACCTGTCTTTAGAAGAATCCATTGATCAGTTTTGGCAAGCAAAAGACTGCGTGGACATCGTCGTATGCGACAAAGACCAGCTATCGGCCGTAGAAGCCGACGGCAGCTTTGTCGAGCGAACGGTTATTTCTTCAGAGAATGGACCACGCTTATGGATTTATGCCAGGCCCGACGTCGAGACACCCTCCGTCCACGCCGATGTCGTCGCCCTCAACCAGGCCTTTGACAAAGAGTATTCT
>CAYNKW010000023.1:0-6548 GCA_964397845.1 uncultured Anaerolineae bacterium | reverse complement strand
ACCTGGGCCGCAAAGGCCAACTGACCCAACTGCTGCGCAGCGTGGGCCAGCTTCCCCGCCAGGAGCGTCCGGCCGCCGGTCGCCGCGCCAACGAAGTAAAGACTGCGCTGCAGGCGGCCTACGAACGTCACCTGGCTGACCTGAAGCGCCAGGCCCGCGTGCAGTCGCTGGCCGCCGAGCAGGTGGACGTGACCCTGCCCGGCCGGCCGCCGTCGCTGGGGCGACTGCACCTCAGCACCCAGACCCTGCGCCGCATCTATGCCATCTTTGCCGACATGGGCTTCCAGGTCTACCGCGCGCCGGACGTGGAAACCGACGAACTTAACTTTGAGTTGCTCAACATGCCGCCCCACCATCCGGCTCGCGACATGTGGGACACCTTCTACACCACCCGCGAAGGCGTGCTGCTGCGGACGCACACCTCGCCGGGGCAGATCCGCGCCATGCGCCAATATTGCCCGCAGCCGATCCGCGTCATCCTGCCTGGCATGTGCTACCGCTACGAACAGGTCACGGCCCGTTCCGAGATGATGTTCTACCAGGTAGAGGGACTGGCCGTGGGCAAGCACATCACCATGACCGACCTGAAAGGCGTCGTGGCCGAATACGCCCACCGCTCGTTCGGCGCGGGTCGCAAGCTGCGCTTCCGGGCCAGTCACTTCCCCTTCACCGAACCGAGCGCCGAGGTGGACATGGACTGCATCCTCTGCGGCGGTGAGGGCTGTCGCGTTTGCAAATACACCGGCTGGCTGGAGATCGCTGGCTCAGGGATGGTGCACCCGGTCGTGCTGCGCAACGGTGGTTACGACCCGGACGTCTACAGCGGCTTTGCCTTCGGCATGGGCGTCGAGCGGCCGGCCATGCTGAGCCACGGCATTGACGACATCCGCCACTTCTTCAGCAACGACTTGCGGTTCCTGGAGCAATTCGGGTAAACAAGGAGCTATCATTGAAGAACTTGCACGTTCTGTGGAAGCAACATCGCTGGCTCATACTGATCGTCGTCAGCTTTGTGATCCTGGGAACGATTTATAGCATGGCCGTGCCAATGTGGGAAGCTCCCGATGAATCAGGGCACTTCCCCTATATTCTTCACCTGATCCGCCACCATCAGTTGCCTGATCAGCGGCCTGGGGGGAAAACCGTGGGTGAGGGTCACCAGCCACCCCTGTACTACCTGATTGGGGCAGTTGCTATCTCTTGGGTGGACACGAGCGGTCTATCACTGATGCATCGGAGTAACCCCGACTTTATCTGGAAAGGGAAAGGGACTGATGTTAACGCGGCGATCCACGGCAGCATTGAGACCTTTCCCTATCAAGGGACATCCTTGGCCATGCACCTGGTTCGCTTCCTGTCCGTGCTCATGGGAGCCGCCACAATAACGAGCACATACGGCATAGCCCAGACCCTTTTTCCAGAACAGCAAAGTCTTGCCGTTGGTGCGGCCCTGATCAATGCGACCATACCGCAGTTCTTGTTCCTCAGCGGTGTGGTCAACAATGATAATCTAGTTATTGCCCTCAGCGCACTCTCCCTGTGGGTGATGGTCAAGATCCTGCAAGAGGGCAATACTCGCCGACGCAGCTTGATCCTGGGAGCCACTCTGGGGCTTGCGCTAATCAGCAAAGGGAGCGCCTTGCAACTGTTGCCTTTGGCTGGCTACGCCATCCTGTTTGCCAGGGGTGAACGTTCTGTCCGGGCCTCGTTAGTCTACCTGGCGTGGATGCTTGTCCCAGCGCTGGTCTTGAGTGGATGGTGGTTTGCTCGCAACTGGGTGCTGTACGCCGACCCTTTGGGCTTACAGTTGTTTCTGAGCACACACCCTCCGTTCGAGGGGTCCGACTTTACGCAATGGAGCACCTGGCGGTTCTTCCTGCAAAAGATGCACACTTCCTTTTGGGCGCAATTTGGCTGGATGAACATCCCCCTTGAGCCGGTAATCTATCGCTTGCTACAGGGATGGTATATTCTCGTCCTGATCGGTCTGGTTCTCTGGGGCGTGCGCTACACTCACTCGCGGAAGACGGCCCCTCATCCAACCGCCTTCATGCTTCTATGGTTGAGCATCGGCGCTGCCTGGGCCTGGGTGATCAGCTATTCCATTACGTTAGGTGGTTTCGGGTGGCAGGGGCGCTATCTATTCCCGGCCTTGCCCGCTTTCTCCGTGTTGAGCGCGCTAGGGCTCTCTCGCCTTGTCCCTCAGCGATGGGCAACGCTGGGAGCAGCCGTGATAGCACTAGGCATCTTGGCTGTTGGCTGCCCCTGGCGCTACATCATGCCCGCTTATCCACGCCCCATGCTATCGCGGTGGCAGGTGATCCTCATCCCGCATCGTCTGCGGGCCGTTTTTGGCGAGGAGTTCGACCTCCTGGGCTACGCAGTGGAGCCAGAGATCGCTTCGCCAGGTGAAACAATCAATCTGACGCTCTATTGGCAGGCCCGTCGCGTGCCAGCGAACGACTATACAGTTTTCGTGCATCTGGTGAATGAGAATGGAGCAATGTACGGACAGCACGACAGTCCGCCCCAAGAGGGTTCGCTGCCCACAACTAGCTGGTGGTATGGAGACGTCGTGCGCGACGTTCATCCGGTCACCATTGCGCCTGACGCACCCCCAGGCGATTACACCTTTCGCGTCGGCTGGTACTTCTGGGCAACGGGAGAGCGTATTCTTGTTAGAGAAGGGAGCAACCAGCAGGAGACCTTTGTGCCTCTGGACAACATTGTACTCAAATAGATACACATTCATTGACTGATTGACCACGGAGAGTAGCGTGATGAGCGTTACAACTCATTGTTCCCCCTGGCTTGCGAGAGGACGGGGTCAGTTCATCTTTCGTCGGTGGAGCCAGGGTTGATCGCCCGGTTCCACTCCCACGGTTTGCCGTCCGCAATCTGCAATCTGTGAAGGGAGCTGACCCAATGCTAGACGACACATCTAACCTACGCCGCGAGGCAAAAGAACGCCTCGCTGAAGTTAACAACCTGCAGGAAGTGCAAACCTGGCGCAATGCCTACCTGGGCCGGCGCGGCGCGGTCACAAGGCTGCTTCGCCGCCTGGGCGAGCTGCCCACCCGGCAGCGCCCGGCCGCCGGCCGCGAGGCCAACGCACTCAAGCAGGCCCTGGAGGCAGCCTACGAGACCCGCCGCGAGGAACTGGTTTGCGCCGAGCGGGAGCGTGCCTGGCACGCCGGGCGGCTCGACGTAACCCCGCCCGGCCGGCCGGTTTCGCTGGGACGGTTGCATCCCATCACCCGCACCCTGCGCGAGATGAAGGCTGCCTTTGCCCGCCTGGGCTTCCAGGTCTACGAAGGCCCGGAGGTGGAACAGGATCGCTATAACTTTACCCTGCTCAACATACCGCCCTACCATCCGGCTCGCGACATGCAGGATACGTTCTACACGACGGTCCCTGGCCTGCTGCTGCGGACGCACACCTCGCCCAACCAGGTACGGCTCATGGAGCAGTTGCGCCCGCCCATCCGGGTGGTGGTGCCGGGTAAAGTCTATCGCTACGAAAACCCTGACCCTTCCCACGACTGGATGTTCTACCAGATGGAAGGGCTGGCCGTGGGCCGGGGCGTCACCATGGGCGACCTGTTGGGCACGATCCGAGAGTTTGCCGGCCAGATCTTTGGCCCTGAGCGGCGTATCCGCTTCCGCTGCGACTATTTCCCTTACGTCGAGCCGGGGCTGGATACCGCGGTCAGTTGTATGTTGTGCGACGGAGCCGGCTGCCGGCTGTGTGGCGGCACCGGCTGGCTGGAGGCCATCCCCGGTGGCATGGTTCACCCGCAGGTGCTGCGCAACTGCGGCATAGATCCGGACCGCTACACCGGCTTTGCCTTCGGCGCCGGCCCGGATCGCATCGCCGCCTTGAAATACGGCGTAGACGACATCCGCCGCCTCTACGCCAACGATCTACGATTCCTGGGACAGTTCTAAGTTCAAAAGTTACAAGTTCAAAGGTTGAAAAGTTGCAGGTTCTTGATCTTCCAACCTTCCAACCTTTAAACTTTCAAACATTCTAACTTGGAGGAAAAGACATGCGAGTACCCCTAAGCTGGCTTCAAGACTACGTAAACATCACCCTCCCCATCCCAGAACTGGCCGAACGGCTGACACTGGCCGGGCTGGAAGTGGGGGCTATTGAAATCACCGGATTGCCGGGCGCGGAACTGCCCTGGGAACCGGAGAAGATCATGGTCGGCGAAATCGTCGAGATCAAGCCGCACCCCAATGCCGACCGGCTGGTGCTGGCCGTGGTGGACTATGGCGGCCCCGAGCACGAGACCGTCGTCACCGGTGCGCCTAACCTCTTTCCTTACAAAGGGCAAACCGGCCTGTGCCTCAAAGTCGCCTTCGCCATGGAGGGCGCGCACTTGTACGATGGCCACGTCGAGGACAAAAAGCTGATGAAGCTAAAGAGGACCAAAATCCGCGGCGTTCCTTCGCGGGCCATGGTCTGCTCGGAAAAAGAGTTGGACCTGGGCGACGATCACACCGGCATCATCCTGCTGCCCGACGACGCGCCGTCGCCCGGCACGCCGCTGGCCGGCTACCTGGGCGACGTGGTGTTCGACCTGGACCTGACGCCCAACCTGGCCCGCTGCTTCTCCATGGTCGGCGTGGCCCGCGAAGTGGCCGCTCTCGCCGGGGTCAGGCTGCGCCTGCCCAACACCGATATGATCGCCCAAGGGAAACCGGTGGACGATCAGGTCAAGATCGCCATCAAAGACCCCGATCTGTGCAATCGCTACTCGGCGACGATCATCCGGGACGTGACCATCGGCCCCTCGCCGTTCTGGATGCAGCGCCGGTTGACGATGGCCGGGATGAGGCCCATCAGCAACATCGTGGACATCACCAATTACGTCATGCTGGAACTGGGCCAGCCGCTCCACGCATTCGACTACGACCTGCTGCTGGAGCGGGCCCGGCGGACAGGCCACGACGCACCGGTCATCATCATGCGCCGCGCCCGCCCCGGCGAGCGCATGATCACCCTCGACGGGGTGAACCGCGAACTGACCCCGGACATGCTGATGATCACCGACACCGCCGGCCCCATCGCCGTGGGCGGCGTCATGGGCGGTGCCGAAACCGAGATCCACTACGGCAGCCGCAGCATCCTGCTAGAGTCGGCCAGTTTCGATTTCATCGGCAACCGGCGCACGGCCAAGACGCTCAAGATCCCCAGCGAAGCCACTGCCCGCTTCGGACGGGGTGTCCCTGCCTCCGGCACCGTGCCCGCCGCCCAACGCGCCAGCGAGTTCATGCGCACCCTGGCCGGTGGTGTGATCGCCCACGGTGTGGCCGACGTCTACCCGCTGAAACAGCCGGTCATTACCGTTGAACTGCCGGTGGGCAAAGTGGAACGCATCCTGGGCATCGCCGTGCCCAAGGACGAGATCGTTCGCATCCTGGAGTCGCTCGAGTTCGCTGTGGCCGGCGGCGGCGATGTGCTGGCTGTCACCGGGCCGCAACACCGCCTCGACGTGACCATCCCGGCCGATCTGATCGAAGAGATCGCCCGTATCTACGGTTACGACCGCCTCCCCACGACGCTCATGAGCGACGAACTGCCGCCGCAGCGCAGCAACGTCGAACTCGAGATCGAGGAGCAGGTACGAGACATCCTGGCCGGTGCAGGGTTGCAGGAGGTCATCACCTACTCCCTGGGTAACCTGACTGCCTATGCCAAACTCACCCCCGGCGGCCCCGGACCGGACCCCGACGACTACATCCGGCTGGCTAACCCCCTCACGCCGGAGCGCGAGTTCATGCGCCGCACGCTGATGACCAGTCTGCTAGAGACCACGCGCGACAACCTGCGCTTCAGGGAGCGAATCGCGATCTTTGAGATTGGCCGCGTCTACTGGCCGCGAGAGGGGGAAACCCTGCCGGAGGAGCCGCGTCACCTGTGCATTGCCATGACCGGCCCCCGCATGAGCCAGTCCTGGCTCGGCGGCGACGCGGAGCCGCTTGACTTTTACGACCTCAAGGGCGTCGTAGAGGCGCTGCTGGCCCGTCTGAACCTGGCCGATGTGACCTTTGTCCCGGCAAAGTATCCCACGTTCCACCCGGGCCGCTCGGCGGCGCTCTCGGCCGGCGGCGTGGAGGCCGGCGTGATGGGCGAGGTGCACCCCGATGTGTGTGAAGCATACGACCTGGGCAAGCGCCGCGTCTGCCTGGCCGAGTTCAACCTGGAAAAGCTCCTGACGACGGCCGGCCGGCCAGTGCGCATGACGCCCATCTCTCCCTACCCGGCGGTGTACGAAGACGTAGCCCTCGTCGTGGACAAAGACATGCCCGCCGCCGAGGTGCAGCAGGCCGTCGTCGCCGCCGGCGGCAAGCTCCTCCACCGCGTCGAACTGTTCGACGTCTATCGGGGCGATCAACTGCCACCAGACAAAAAATCGCTGGCCTTCAGCCTCACCTACCAGGCCATGGATCGCAGTCTGACGAGCGATGAGGTGGCCAAAGAGCGCCAGCGCATGATACGGCGGCTAGAGCGCCAGATCGGCGCCCGGCTGCGCGAATGA
>CAYNKW010000022.1:25243-30800 GCA_964397845.1 uncultured Anaerolineae bacterium | reverse complement strand
TTTTGAGAAGGACAGAGCCCAATTCGCCACCAACGCTAAATCGTAGTAGAATAGGGCTCGCTGTTGAGGAGTGGACCAAGCGAGACAGGAGAGCGTTGATGGCGACACGCACGGCCAGGCAGGCGACTGCCCACCGAGGCGTGAGACGGCTAAACCCACTGCGCGATCTGGGCCAGGTTGCCAGTGTCATCGAGGAAGGCTTTGGCTCCGACTTGACCGATCCAGGCAAGCAGGTCTTGAGAGAGATGCGCATCTTGAGCCGGTTGGGGCCTTTGCTGTGGTGGCTGGCGGTCACGTCCCCGGATTTCCGCGAGTATCACTCTGGGTTTGTGTGGGTCGAAGAGGGGCAAATAATCGGCAGCCTACACATCACCCGGCCCAGGCCTTATTCCCGGCGCTGGTTCATCAGCAACGTGGCCGTCCGGGTCACTTTTCGAGGTCGAGGCATCGCCCGGGCGCTGATGGAGGCCGCGCTGGCCTGGGCACGGGAGCAGGGCGGTGAGGCCGCCTTCCTGCGGGTGCGGCGGGACAACGCAGTGGCCTGGTCCCTTTACGAAAGCCTCGGTTTTCAGCCTCTGTACGATTTGGTGAAGCTGCGGCTGGCGTGGGTTCCGCCCGTGGAAAAGGTGACTGTGGACGAGATCTCCCTCTCACCTTACCATCCACGCCAGTGGGGCCAGGTACGCGAACTGGCTTGGGCCGCTATTCCGGCCAGGTTGCGTTGGTTGGGGCCGACTCAGGTCGCCGATTTTCGCCCGAACCTGGATCGCCGTCTGGCCGACTGGTGGGCCAGTTTGACGACCGGGCGCAAGACCTGGCGTCTGGTGGCGCAATGTGGCAAGCGGATCGTCGCTGCCATGGTGGTGAACGCTGCCGGCCACCGAGGGAACCATTTCCTGACCCTGCACATCCACCCCGATTGCCGGGGTAAGATCGAGGAGATGTTGGTGACAGAGGCTCTCTCTCATCTGTGGCCGCAACGAGACCGGGCCACGGTCGCCACGCTGCCGGTCGGCTATGCTGAGATCCTCACCGTGCTGAAGCGACATGGCTTTGTGGAACAGGAAACGTTGACGCTAATGCGGAGGTCATTGCGTGAATTCCATCAATAGGGATGGGTACACCGTGCCACAAAGAAAAGCCAGTTTCTTTGGGGATGGGGGTTTATGATTGTTCCATTTGGTGTAGGCGGAATAATTAGATGGTATACTGATAAGAAATACGGCAAGGACTTCTTTGATGAAAAGGGTAGACTAATTGTTACCGGGTTGATGGCCAGTTCCCTGATCGTTCAGGTGATAATGACTGTCGTTACAAACTTTGTGTGAGGTAAAAAGACAGGATTACTATCGTGCCGGTCGCCGGCGAGGATTAGACTGCATAGCAAGGAGAGATAACCATGTCAGACGAACGGATACAGATCCTGCACATGATCGAAGAGAAACAGATCACCCCCGCCGAGGGTATCAAGCTACTGGAGGCGCTGTCCTCTGGGGAGGAAGTGGGTTTGGAACAGACCGATACAGCGAATGAGGGGGAATCGGCATCGTTGTCCCCTTTCGCAGAGACACCGCCTGCAGAAAGCGAGTTGCCGGAGGAGACAGTTGCTGTTTCCGTTGTAACGCCCGACTTTGCCGGTTTTCATCACTTGTGGCTGATCCCATTGGGGGCGGGTGGTTTGCTGAGCGCAGTGGGCCTGGGGTTCATCGTTCTCATCCAGGTGGCTTTGCCTGGCAACTTTTTTATTCTCTGTGGTGGAATGCCACTCCTGCTGGGCCTGACGACTATTTTGCTGGCCTTCTGGAGTCGAACCGCTCGCTGGTTGCACATTCGCATTCGTGGCGAGCAGCGGATCAGCCTCAGTTTACCGCTGCCCCTCCGGCTGACCGGTTGGGTCCTGCGCGTGGCGCGACCCTACGTCCCCCAGTTGGAAAAGACGGGCCTGGATGAGGTGATCCTGGCCCTGGACGAGAGTCTGACCGGCGAGGAAGGGTTCTATGTGGACGTGCAGGACGGCGAAGACGGAGAGCATGTGCAAGTCTACATTGGGTGAGCCAATGTCAAAGCACAAGAGGGAGGTGCCGAGTTATGGCAACCATTGAAGAGCGGATGAAGATCCTCAAAATGGTGGAAGCAGGGCAGATCAGCGCCGAGGAAGGGGCCAAGTTGTTGGCTGCTTTGAGCAGCGGCTCTCGGAAGAGAGAGTCATCGGCGTCACCTGGTCGGGCCAGGTGGTTCCGCGTGCGGGTGACGGACCTGAACACCGGTCGCAGCAAGGTCAACGTCAACATTCCCATGAGCCTGGTCAACGCGGGCATCAAGATGGGTGCCCGCTTTGCACCGGATGTGGAGGGTCTGGATTTCGACGAGATCATGGAGGCCATCCACAGCGGCGCCCAGGGCAAGATCGTGGACATCGTGGATGAAGAGGACGGCGAGCGGGTCGAGATTATTATTGAATAGCCGTCACAACCGGGGAGCCGCCACCACGGGTGAAAATGCGGCGCAGTGCAAGACGCCATCTTGCGCCACAGGAGCGGGCCAACGCGGCGACTCGAAGCGTCCGAACGGCGTACAGGCAGCGGCAAAGATCTACAGTGCGAAGGGAGAATGCGTTTGCGGAAACTGTTGTTGCGATGGTTGGTCAACGCCCTGGCGTTGTTCGCTGCAGCGCAGGTGGTACCAGGCATTGAGATAGACGGAAATGGGTGGGTAGTCTATGCTGTGGTGGCTATCATTTTCGGCTTGATCAATGCGCTCATCCGCCCCCTGCTCAAGATGCTTACCTGTCCACTCATCATCTTGACGCTGGGCCTTTTCACGCTGGTTATCAATGCCCTGATGCTTTTGCTCACCAGTTGGATTGGAACAGTAATTGGATACAGGTTTTACATAGATGGCTTCTGGCCGGCTTTTTGGGGAGGCCTGGTTGTCAGTGTTGTGAGCGTGGTGTTGAATTTGGTCATCCAGGACGAAGAGGATCGGCGCAAACGCAAGCAAAAACGGGATTGAGTCGCCGGGCAGAGGCTATTTGCAGCGGGGAGACCCACTGATAGGGGCATCCCCGTTTGATTTGTCCCTGGGACGAGGCAAGCGGCCGGTTACGGATACAATGGCCTCTGCCAGAGGTAAAAGTTGTCAAACCAGGCGTCCGCGCCAAGCTCCGTGTTAAAGATAGTAAAGCCCACGCGGTCGCCGCTCAACGGCGGGGCATTGTTCACCGTGTCGATGTGTTTCCACGTGCCTTTTGGGGAGTCAAACACGTAGAACGCGATCGAGTTCCCCTGGCGCACGACTCGGATGGTGGACCACTCGCCTTTGCTGCGCTCAAAGAGCCCGGGCGCGACGCCTCCCGCCAACTGAACCTCGCCCTCTGAAGGTGTAGTCCGACGGATGCGATAGAGAATCCCGGAACCAGTGCCGCCATAGCGGTACAAGGACACCATATAGTAGGACTTCATATCATCGCTGGCTTCAAAGATCAGTCCCCATTCAGCCCGGTAATCACCATAATCATACATCAGGTCCGTCTGCAATGTAAATTCGTCTTTGGCATGGACATCCCCCGGCGAGGCAAAGATACGGTGGAACCAGGTCCAACCACCGAGCTTCATCTTGTAGGAGGTGCCATCGTAATACTCATTGGAATAGTCACGGTGCTCTTCGTAATCAGGTAGTTTGTTGATGTGCACGCGAGGCCAGCCGCTGCTGGGATCGCTGAAATCGTCGTTAAAATCCGGAAAAGGCGGCGTGTAGCTCTCGAACGTCATTGGCAGGTAGATTCGATACGGCTCTTGAGCCATGACGATGACATCGTCCAGAAAGACGTTCTGGCCGCTGCCGCTGCCATCGCCAGATATAGCAAAGGCGATCCAGACCGAATCGTCACCGATCAGGTGTTTCAGGTCGAGGGAGCCGGAGAGCCAGCTTTGCACGCACCCAGAGGTACGCGCGCCGTAAAAGCTCACCCCATCGGCCGAGGCTGCCCAGCCAAAGTAGGTGTCCTCGTCGGTGTCCAACCAGTAGGCAAAGTTCAACCGGGCATCGGCCAGGTCAACGAGCGAGAAGCCATTCGCCTCACCGTAGTACACCAACCGGGTGGCCGGTGCGTCGTTAAAATTCTCCACGGCTGCGCTATAGTTGCCATCGTTCTTCCGAGTGCTGCTCTGCTCCCAGCCTATTCCTCGGACTTTCCATCCCTCGCTCTGAAAGTCTTGCTCAAAACCAGATCTCATTAATTCGGACCAATCACCGCCGGCTTTGGAGCGCACCGGGGCGCCGGCTGTAGCAGCCATGGCACCTCCTGGAGGGCCCTCCAGCCGGAAAGAGAATGGCTCGATATCAACGGGCAGGGTGTGGGGCGTTGGTGTGGTGTCCGGCGGCCCGGCCCACGTCAGTGAATTGGGCGTGCCAGAGACTACTCCAACCATCAGCAGCAAGGCGAAAACGCCAGGCCAAAGCCATGGGGAATGTTTCGACGATGTGAAAATCATGGAGAAACCTCGCTTCGTTGCATTACTCCCTGGGGGCACGGTCAGAGATCAACTTCAGTAGATGGGCTCTTTATTCGAGAATCTCTCGGATCATATAGATGGGTTTGCCTTGCGTCTCGTGATAGGTTCGGACGACCAACTCTCCCAACAATCCCATGCTCACCATCTGCACCCCAACGACGATCAGGAGAACGCTCAACAGGAGCAGCGGGCGATCGATGCTGTAGTAATAGCCATGGATCACCTTTTGGGCCGAGAGGTAAAGGCTGCTGATCGTTCCCAGCACAAAAGCCAACAGCCCTATGCCGCCAAAAAGTTGCATGGGCCGCGCCGAGTAACTGAGCATAAACCGCACCGTTAGCAGGTCCAACAACACCCGCACTGTACGCGACGGGCCGTACTTGGACTTGCCAAAGCGCCGGGGGTTGTGCGACACCGGCAACTCGGTCACCGAGACACCCATCCAACTGGCCAGGGCCGGGATGAAGCGGTGTAACTCGCCGTAAAGGCGCACGCTCTTGACCACGTCATGGTGATACGCCTTCAGCGAACAGCCATAATCGTGCAGGTGGACGCCCGTCACGGCTGAGATGAGCCAGTTGGCAATCATCGAGGGCAGTTTGCGATCCAGGAAGCGGTCTTGGCGGTCCTTACGCCAGCCGCTGACCACATCGTAGCCCTCGGCCATCTTGTCCAGCAGGCACGGGATGTCGGCCGGGTCATTTTGCAGGTCGGCGTCTATAGTGATGACGACCTCACCGCTCGCCTGGTCAAACCCGGCAGCAAAGGCTGCCGTCTGGCCAAAGTTGCGTCGAAAGCGCACTACTTTGATCCGGGGATTCCCCTCGTGCAACTGCTTGAGGATGGCAAAGCTGCCATCCGTGCTGCCGTCGTCCACGGCGATGATCTCGTAACCGCAATCCAGGCCCTCCAGCACCGTGACCAACTGAGCAAAAAGTGACTCCAGGTTCTCCTCTTCGTTAAAGAGGGGCACGACGACGGAGAGGGTGCTTCGATCTTGTTCGTCCGGGGAACGGTCTGTTATAGATAACATGTCCGTCTTT
>CAYNKW010000022.1:10956-25143 GCA_964397845.1 uncultured Anaerolineae bacterium | reverse complement strand
ACGAAGCGGAGCGATAGGAATGATCTGGTTGTGCTCTATGAATGGCTCCTTCTACCACAAAGTTGTCAACGACCGCACCGGTGCGGCCAATCTCAGGCCACTTGTCGTGTATCAGACCCACCCAGCGCTGATCGGTATAGGCACATTCGCTCGTGGTGGACCATTCCAGACTACCGTTAAAGTACACCTCAATCTTGCAGCCGTCTCGCACCACTTTGACGTGGTTGACGTTGTACCCCGACTCTCCCTCCCATCTCAGATGATCGGAGGGGGCAGATTCCACCAGCTTTACTATTGCTCCCGCCGCCGGCACTCGCCAGATGGAGTACTTGACGTCCCCCACCCACGGCTGGTCTCTCTGATAGATCAGCATAACGCGGTAAAGCTCGGTCCCGGTGTCGTTGAGACCAAAGACAATGCCTGTGGAAGCGTTATAAGCCTCATCGCAAAAGGCAATGTCGGCTTCCAGGGTAAATTGGTCCCCGGTCTGCACGGGAGCTTTGGCTACGACCAGGACGCCATAGTCCGTGTGACCAACGCGCATAAAGTACGTTCCTGCCTGACGACAAGCCCCGCCGATGACTTCGTAATCATTGGGGTAGTCGGCCACGAGCTTGTCGGTGTAGCCATAAACGTTCTTCTTTTGTGTATCTGAAGAGCCCCAGTTTACTATGTGCGGCCAGCCGCTATTGACGTCGCTGAAATCGTCAGTAAAGGTAAACGTACTGGCCGGCGGCTCATAGTTTCTCAACGATACCGGGAGGTACACATAGTACGGTTCTAAGCCCCGTACGACCACATTGTCCAGGTAGACGTTTTGCTCCCCCGTCGTGGCCTCGCCGATGACAAAGAAAGCAATCCACACCGAATCATCGCCGATGTACTGCTGCATGTCCAAAACGCCGGTGAGCCAGGTGCGCCCCGCGCCGCTGACGCGCGCTCCGTAAAAGTTCTGCCCGTCTGCCGAAGCCGCCCAGCCAAAGTAAACGGCATCCTTTTCTGTGTCCAGCCAAAAGTTGAAGTTGAGTTCCGCATTGGCCACGTTCTGCACGGCGAAACCCGCGTCGCCGCCGTAAAACAGGCAGGTTTTAAGCGTGCCGGTGGTGGTCGTCACCACGCCGGCGCTATAACTGCCGCTCACGTGCTGCGCGGTCTGCTTGCCCCAACCAGCACCGTTCCCCGTGTCCACCGACCAGTTTGCTGGCGGGAAGGTATCACCGTCAAACTCCTCGGCCATCAGGTTGTACCAGGCGCCTGGATCAGCAGCGATGCGAACCTGCGACGTGGGAACAGCCTCTCCTGCCACGTCTGCGCCGGCCAGGGGCCGCTCCAGACGGATGTAGAACGGCTCCGGCTGTGAGATCGGCGGATCTGGTAGTCCGGCCAACGTTGGTGTGCCGGGCACTGCCGTTGCCATCACCACTACGAGAAGCGTCATGGCGATGGCAGGCCACAGAAACCTGCAAGAACCCTGCTCCTTTGCTTTCATAGCGCGAACCTCCTTTTGTTGGTTTGGATGTGGTTCGGCAGCGGAGTAACACGACAAAAACCGACCAGAGCCCTAAAGGAAAGCGGAAAAGGGGAGCCTGGTCGGCTCAGAAAGGCTAGATTCGGTTCGATGCCAATTCACCCCACCGCATGACGCGGCGATTATACCGTCATTCGTGGTTGTTGTCAAACTCGCGCGCGGGGAGCGTCACATGTTTGGGACAAGCGGCAAACAGCCCCATTCCCCTCTTATTTTTGTCCCCAACGTGATATACTCGCCGCGCGCTGGCATTTGACAGTTCAGGCAACGTGAGATATGATAGGCTGGCATGGTGCATGTTCCGTGTTTTGTGACGGAACGCTTCACGCAATACGCACCACGAGAAACGGTGTAATGGCCACATAAACATGAAGACACGGCACAGACCATCTCAACCTGCTCAATTGAACCTCTTTGGCCCATCGCCCGAGCCGATGACCGTGACGCAGGTCACCCGCTACGTCAAAAGCGTACTCGACGGTGATTACGTCCTTCAGGACTTGTGGGTCGAAGGAGAGGTCTCCAATTTCAGGGTGACGTCGGCCGGGCATGCCTATTTGACTTTGAAAGACGACCGGGCCAGTCTGCGTTGTGTCATGTGGCGCTCCGACGTGAGGCGACAGGACTTGTTGCCCCAGGATGGCCAATCGGTGCTGGCTCATGGGCGAGTCTCGGTCTACGAGACAGCAGGAGTCTACCAGTTTTACGTGGATCGCGTTCAACTGGCCGGCGTGGGCCGCCTGCATCTGGAATTCGAGGCGCTCAAGCGGCGGCTGGCCGAGGAGGGCCTTTTCGACGCAGCGAGAAAGCATCCCCTGCCGCCCTTCCCACATCGGCTGGGAGTGGTCACTTCGCCCACGGCGGCGGCGCTGCGCGACATTCTCAACGTGCTGGCGCGCCGCTACCCATTGGCGCAGGTGGTATTCTCACCTACGCTGGTGCAAGGCGACCAGGCCGCGCCCCAGATCGTGGCCGCCCTCCAGGCGCTCAACGAGCATACCGACGTGGACGTGATCATCATCGCCCGGGGCGGCGGATCGTTGGAAGACTTGTGGGCCTTTAACGACGAGCGGGTGGCGCGGGCCATCGCTGCCTCCCGCGTGCCGGTGATCTCTGGCGTGGGGCACGAGGTGGACTTTACCATCGCCGATTTTGCCGCCGACGTGCGCGCGCCGACTCCCTCGGCCGCAGCCGAGTTGGCTGTGCCGGACCGGGCGGAGCTACAGGCCACGGTGCACGGCCAGCGAATGCGTCTGAGCGGGGCATTGCAAAGGCGGCTGGCCGAGCGCCGCCAGTCGCTGGACTACCTGACGCAAGCCCTCCAGCGCAACTCGCCCCTGGGGCGTATCCAAAGCCTTCGCCAACGGGTGGACGAACTGTCCCAGGCCGGCGGCGTCCGCCTGAGGCACCTGTTGGCCCTGCGCCGGGAGCAACTCAATGGCCTGGCCGGCCGGCTGGCGACGCTCAGCCCTTTTGCCACGCTGGAGCGTGGCTATGCCATCGTTCGCCACGGAGATACATGGCGCGTGGTGACCTCGGTGGGGCAGGTATCCCCCGGTGAGTCCATTGCCATCCGCGTGCGAGATGGCGAGTTTGACGCAACGGTGGGTCAGACAGAAGTGGGGAAAGAAGCAAAAGATGATTGAGAAGAAAATCGAAGAGTTGACTTTTGAGGCCGCCTTTCAAGAGTTGGAAGAAACCGTACAGCGCCTGGAAGACGGCGAACTGACGTTGGACGAGGCCATCGCTCTCTTTGAGCGAGGCCAGGCGTTGGCCCAGTTGTGCGACGAGAGACTGGAACAGGCAGGATTACGAGTGAACCAGTTGCTGCCCGAGGCTGACGGTAGCTATCGCGAAGTGCCTTTTGAAAGGGAAACCTAGAACGTGCCCCATCTGTCCACCTGGTTGACGTCTCCCTTGCTGCCAGCGGCAGTGCTGGTCGGTGGCGCACTTTTGGTGTGGCTTGCCCGCCGGTTTCTTCCGCTCCGCTGGCCAGCAGTGCCGGTAATCCACAGCGCGCTGCCGGCTCTTTCGGTGCTCACAGCCATCGTCGCCGTCTGGTCGCTGCGCCAGCCGACCTCTGCCTCTCGCTTTCTGCTGATCTTTCCCCCCACGTTAGGCATGGATTTGACACTGCGGGTGCAGTTAGATGAGTGGGGGCGGCTGTTTGGGTTGTCTCTACTGTGGCCTGCACTGGTCGTGGCCGGGCTGAGCCTGGCCGGCTTCCCTTCTGACGCCGGTAACGTGGCAGACCCGCCTGCCTGGCCGCAGTGGCTACTGTTGCTGGCAGCCGCTCATGTCACCCTGGCCGCCGCCGACTGGTTAACGCTGGCTGCCTTGTTGGTCTTGTTCGATATCGCCTACCTGGCAATCGCTGCCCATCAGAACGAGCGCGGATGGGGCTTTCTGGCCAACGGCGTGGGTGGGCTGGCGATCCTCGTCGCTGGCTTTACGCTCTCTCTTGGCGATCACAGCCTGGCCCTGGCCGGAGGCAAGCCATTGCCCCCCACGGCGGCGCTGCTCACCGCCGCGGCAGCCCTCGTTCGCCTGGCCCCCTATCCCCTTCATTTCTGGCTGCCCGATCCCCAGGAGATGCCTCTGCCGGCCTGGCGCTGGCCGGTGCGACTTTTGCCGGCGGTCGTAGGGTTATACCTGATGACTCGCCTCACACCCTTGCTGGGTGGATCGATGCCGATGGCACGCCTGGCCTTGATCGCCGGCATCGTGGGGTGTCTGGCAGCGGCGCTGCTGGCGTGGTTCAGCGCGCAGCACGAACCCGGACAGGCGATACCCTTTATTGCCCTGTATCAGACCAACTTGACGCTTCTGGGCTGGGCTGTGTTGGGCGAACCGCTTACTGGGTTCTGGATGGCTCTCAATCTCATCCTGGGGACGACCGCGTTGGCGATGCGCCGGGCGTGGCGCGATAGCGGGGACGGCGAACCGTTGACCTGGTGGAGTGCGGTCCCCGACGGTGTGGCCATCGCTGCGCTGGCTGGCCTGCCGCTGACGGTGGGACTGTTCGCCCGGCTGCCGATGTACGGGGCGCTACTGGCCAACCGGCGGGCCGGCTGGCTGGCTTTGCTTCTGCTGGCGGAGGGCGCGTTGGTCACGACGCTCCTGCGCGTGTGGGGCGGCCTCAAGCCGGGCACGTTCACCTGGCAGAGGGAAGGAAAGCGGCCACCCTGGAGCCTATGGGGAGCGACAGCGCTGTTGGCTGTACCCCTGCTGATCCTGGGATTGCGCCCGTCCCTGGCGGCATGGTTAGCAGGCGATCCGTCAAGCGAAGGTTTGCTGGCCCTCCCGACGTTGGGCCAACTGGCCCAGGCTGGCATCGGTCCGTGGGCGGCCTTCCTGTTGCCGCTGGTGATGGGCTACGGCATCTACCGCGGCGAGCTGGCTTGGCCCGACGAGATGGCTGACGTGGAAGCACGGTTAGCTTCGGTCTTGCGTCTCGGCTGGCTGCACCGCGCCATAGCTCAATTGTTGGGCCAGGTGCACCAGGCCCTGTGGTCTGTGAGCGCTGTGTTGCACGGCGAGGGGTACCTGGCGTGGGTAGCCTTCAGCTTGCTGCTGATCTTTCTGCTCGTCCTGGGCCGCTGATGGTCTGGTAAGGAGTTATATCATGCCCAACCTGGCCGAAGTTCTGGCGTCGCTACCGACCATCACCACTTACACCGCCGTAGCGGGGATGTTTGTCACGGCCAGCTTGATGATCTTGCTCCGTGAATGGGCGCCGGCACTGCTGGCGTTGGTCATTCAATACCTCCTCTTTGGCTGGCTTATGACAACGCTCATCCCTCTGCCGTTGGCGCTGATCAAGACACTGATGGGCGCTATCGCCTGCGTCATCCTCTATTGGTCGGCCCGGCGCATCGGGGAATTGCCGACCTCGCTCTTTGAGCCGGTCGAGTTAGATGAGGCGACGCGTCGCCGACAGGCGGCAGCGCGACAGGAGGTGATTAGAGCCGCAACTGGCTTTCCCATGCGAATGCCCTTCCGCGTGGCGGCGCTGTCGCTGGCTGCGCTGGCTACCTACGGCCTGGCATCACGGTATCCCCTGCCGGAGGTCCCGTCAGCCGTGGGCCTGGCCTGCACCTGGCTGGCGGTCGCCGCCCTCGTCCTCCTGGGATTGACCGAGTCACCTCTCCGGATCGGCATGGGTCTGCTCACCTGGCTCATGGCTTTCGAGATGTCCTACGTGACCTGGGAGCGTAGTTTGACCATAGCCGGTTTCCTGGGCATGGCGACCTTGCTCGTCGCCCTGGGCGCTGGCTACCTGACCTCGGTGCGGGGAGCGCTGCCGCCCATTGCCGACGTGGGGGAGGAGTCATGATAGCCGGACCGTTGGTACTGGTGGGCCTGCCGCTGGTCATCGCGCCGGTCGTCTACCTGGTGAGGCGCTGGGCATTCCTGGGCGCTTTGCTCGCCGGAGGGACAGCAGCGGCGCTGGCGTGGTTGTGCGTCACTGCCCCCCTCTCTGAGCCGGTGACGCTGTTGGGGTGGTCGCTCGTGTTGGGGCAGCCGGTGGCGATGCTGGGCCGCGAACTGGCGCTGACGTCCGCCAGCCAGATGGCGTTGGGCTTCTTGTTTGGCCTGGCTGCCGTTTCTTTCCTGCTGGCCTGGCCGGTGTCTCCTGGGCGATCTTTTTTTCCCCTGGGCCTGGCTCTGCTCAGCGGCTGGGCAGCGGCCCTCCTGATGCGTTCCCTCGCTTTTGCCGGGATTACTCTATGGCTGGTCTCTACGCTGGCAACGATGGTGATCCAGGGCGGGCGGTTGGCTTCGACGCGGGGGGGCGGACGCCATACGATCATGTTGACACTGGCCATCCCTCTGCTGCTGCTGTCCAGTAGCCTGATAGAGGCACGATCTGTCAATCCCGACGACTTTGTCCAGACACAGCCAGCGATTCTGCTGACCGCCGCCGGGCTGGCGATCCTTTTCGCGGCGTTCCCCTTTGAAGGGTGGGCTTCGGCCATGGCGACCGATGCTCAACCTGGCGTAGTAGCACTGGTCGTTTCTGGTTATCAGGTCGTCGTTCTCCTGATGGCATTGGACCTGTTTCGCGATCAACCGTGGCTCATCGCTGATGGGCAGGTTATGTCATTGCTGGCGTGGGGAGGATTGCTGGCCGCGGCAATAGGCGGCGCGCTGGCGGCCGCTCAACGGCACTTTGCGTCGCTGCTGGGCTACACAGCTTTGAACGACCTGGGCGCTGGATTGGTCGCCCTGGCGTTGAGTAGCAAAACAGGACTGACCATCGTCTTTTTGATGGTCGCCACGCGGGCAGTGGGGTTGTTGCTGGCCGGCGCGGGCCTGGCCGTGATCCGCCAGCGCGTCGAGGGATCTGTCCCTTCGATAAACTCAGGGCGTTGCCTGAGCCCCTCGGCTTCGCTCGGGATAAACTCCGTCGAAGGGCCTGTCCTGAGCGTAGTCGAAGGGACATCCTTTGTGAAAGTGGCCGGCCTGGGACATCGCCTGCCACTGGCCGCGGCCGGCCTGCTGATGGGCGGGCTCTCGTTGAGCGGGTTTCCGCTCACGGCCGGTTTTGCCGCGCGATGGGCACTGTTGGGTCAGGTGGCGCCGGCAGGCGGGCTATGGACGTGGGGCTTGCTGCTCTCCAGCCTTGGCGCTGTGACCGGCTGGCTGCGTGGCGCGCAGGCCCTCTTTGCCCCCATAAATGCGCCAATCAACGACCCACCACCGGTCCGGCGGACGCCCCTCGTTGCCGGGATTCTCCTCGTTGTCCTTATATTCGCCTGTCTCTGGCTGGGCCGTCGCCCCGACTGGTTGCTGCTCTGGCTGCGTCCCCTCGTGGACGCCTACGTGCCATTCATCCCTGCGCCGGTATCCTTCATGCTGCTGGGCGGCCTCTCTCCCTCGTAAGGTTAAAAAAATCTGGCCTATCGCAATTTTAAGGTTCCCTCCCCTTTTTCGCTTGCGCTTTGACGTGCTTTGTGGTATCATAGGACAAATACTACTACCCATTGTATTGTTCATCGCATATACCCCTACATATTGTATTTGAATCGAGCAGACTGTTTCGCATCAGCTTTGACCTTCTAACAGCCACCACAGCTCAGAAATGCTATTGGCCGACGCATTGATCCGCCGTGGTTTGTGTCTTTGTCAAGCACTGCGACAGACAAAAGACGCCGATTATCGTTCCACGCCAACAACACGATGACAATACTGTTCTGAAAAGCAAGATAGGAGGTGCCATGAAGTGTCCATACTGCGGCAAGCGCGACTCACGAGTCGTTGACACGCGAGAGGCTGGTGATGGTATTCGACGACGGCGTGAATGTAAGGTTTGTGAACAGCGATTCACCACCTATGAGCGCGTCCATTCGGCACCGGTGATGGTGATCAAGCGCGATGGCCGGCGGGAGCCTTTTGACCGGGAAAAGTTGTTGCAAGGCGTGCACAATGCCTGCGCCAAAAGACCCATCCCGATCGAGGACATAGAACGGCTCGCCGACGAGGTTGAAGGTTACATCCGGTCGTTGGGCAAATCGGAGGTGAGCAGCCAGGTCGTGGGCGAGCAGGTCATTTCGCGGCTGCGACAACTCGACGGCGTGGTCTATATTCGTTTTGCCTCCATCTACCGCCGTTTCGCCGACGTAGAGAGCCTGGCGCAAGAGATTGAGAAGTTGCTGGAGCAGCGGTCGCGAGAAGAAGGAGGCAAAGAACCGTAGGCCACCGTGAGGCAAGGGGGCCGGAGAGATCCCAATCGAGGGCCTGGGGCCAAAAGAACGTCCAGTCTGCACGCTCTTCACATCGGGGGGGAATTGAGTCGTGAAGCCTTTTTTCCCTGCTGGTAGTATAAAGAGCGTGGTTTTTGAACAGAAGGCGTGGGTTCGCTATCGGACACTTTTTGAATAAACCCGGTTTTTCCCTGCCTGAATGGACAAATTGCTGCTCTTGGGGGCTCTCTGTGGTGCGAAAAGTCGCGTTTTTTCAGTCAAAAACCGGGTTTCTGAGCTCCGTCATAAAGAGCGTCCGGTAGTGAAGGCGTGGACTGGGTCACAGGTTCAGGCAAATCTGCCACAATCAGGGAGGAGGATCATGTTGGAACAGCAGGCCGAGCCTAGACTGAGGGGCCAGTGGTCTGAATCGGCTCTGCGTGTGCTGCGTGAGCGTTACCTGCGCCGCAATGCAGACAATAAAGTCATTGAGACACCAGAAGGAATGTGCTGGCGTGTAGCCACAGCCATCGCTGCTGCTGAGAAGACGTGGGGCAAGACGCCGGAAAATATCCAAGCACTTGCCGAGCAGTTCTACGAGTCGATGGTGAGCCGCAGATTTCTGCCCAACTCTCCCACGCTAATGAACGCGGGAGCAGAGGGCAAACTACAGTACTCGGCCTGCTTTGTACTACCGGTGAAAGACTCTATGGCTGACATCTTTGAGGCGATCAAACGAGCGGCGATCATTCACCAAAGTGGTGGGGGCACAGGTTTTGCTTTCTCCCGGCTGCGGCCCAAGGGCAGCCTGGTGAAGAGCAGCGGGGGCAAGGCCAGCGGCCCGGTAAGCTTTATGCGCGTCTTTGACGCCGCCACCGACACCGTCAAACAGGGCGGTCGCCGGCGTGGAGCCAACATGGGCATCCTGCGGGTGGATCATCCTGACATCCTGGACTTTATCACCTGCAAGCTGGACGGCAGCATCACCAACTTTAACATCTCGGTAGCCGCCACCGACGAGTTCATGCAAGCCGTAGAACGGGACAAGGAATACGAGCTAGTTGCCCCCCACACCGGCGAGGTGACCGGCCGGTTGCGGGCGCAGCAGGTATTCGACAAGATCGTGCAGGCAGCGTGGGCCACCGGCGACCCCGGCATGGTCTTCATAGACCGGGTCAACAACAGCCCAGCCAACCCCATCCCAGAGTTGGGGCAGATCGAGGCAATAAATCCTTGCGGGGAACAGCCGTTATTACCTAACGAAGCATGCAACCTCGGCTCCATCAACCTGGCCCTCTTTGCCCGGCCCGAGATGCCCGACGACGGTCGCCGCAGCGATGTGGCCTGGGATGACCTGGAGCGCACGGTGCGGCTGGCTGTCCGCTTCCTGGACAACGTCATTGAGGTCAATCCCTACCCGCTGCCGGAGATTGACGAAGCGGCAAAAGACAACCGCCGCATCGGGCTGGGGGTCATGGGCTGGGCCGACATGCTTTTCGCCCTGGGCATCCCTTATGACAGCCCGGAAGCCTTGGCCCTGGCCGGCGAGATCATGCGCTTCATCAAGCGGGTGGGCCACGACGAGGACATCAAGCTGGCCGAAGAACGGGGCCCTTTCCCGAACTGGGAGCGCAGCATCTACAGGAACGACCGGCCGCGTCGCAATGCCACGGTGACCACCATCGCGCCCACCGGCTCCATCAGCATCATCGCTGGCTGTTCGTCCGGCATCGAGCCGGCCTTTGCCCTGGCCTTCCGCCACATCGCCGGCGAGCGACGGTTGCAGTTCGTCAACCCCATCTTTGAGCGAGTGGCCCACCAACAGAACTTTTACAGTCCAGAGCTGATGGCCGCAGTCGCGAAACGGGGACACATCGGTGGGCTGGCCGGCGTGCCGGAGGAGATGCAGCGGGTGTTCGTCACCGCCCACAAAGTGGCCGCGGAGTGGCACGTGCGGATGCAGGCCGCCTTCCAGAAACACACCGATAACGGCGTAAGCAAGACAATCAACCTACCCAACTCTGCCACCGTCGAGGACGTGGCCAACGCTTACAAGCTGGCCTATCGCCAAGGCTGCCTGGGCATCACTGTCTTCCGTGACGGCTGCAGGAGCGAACAGGTGCTTCACCTTGGCAGCGGCGATGAAAACGAGAAAGAAAAACTGGCGCCAGCCCCGGCGGAAGCACCACAACTGACCGTCAAACCGCGCGCGCGGGTGTTGCGCGGCGTGACCTACCAGGCGCGGACGCCGCTAGGCACAGCGTATATCACCATCAATGAGAACGGTGCCGGCCAGCCTTTCGAGGTATTCACCAACGTGGGCAAGGCCGGCTCTGACACGGCCGCCGTGGCCGAGGCGCTGGGCAGGCTCATCTCTCTGATACTGCGGCTGTCTTCACCACTCTCACCGGCCAAGCGCATGGCCGAGGTGGTGGATCAGCTCTCCGGCATCGGCGGCGGGCGGCCGATGGGCTTTGGCCCTCACCGCGTTCGCTCCCTGCCGGATGCCATCGCCCAGGTGATGGCCGATCACATCGGTCTCACAGAAACGTATCAGAGTGTTGGCGAGGTGGAAAACGACAACAGGCCCGGCGATCTCTGTCCTGCCTGCGGCCAGGCAACGCTGGTGGTCCAGGAAGGATGCCGCAAGTGCTACTCGTGCGGCTTTAGCGATTGTTAGCAGATTGCAGAAGCCTCAGACCCTGGCCTCTGCCAGCCGGCCTTTCAGGTAAGCAATTGTTTCCACCGGCGTCGGGTCGGCGCGGTTGAGCATCGCCAGGTAGTAGCTCACGTAATCGCCAAAGTGGATGGTTGAGAGCATCTGCGCCAGCGGGTGCTCCCCCCGCGCGTGGACGGTCTCGCAGGCCACGCCCTTTTGCGCCAGGATCTCGGCTGTGACGTCAAAGCGCACCTGGTTGCGCGGGTTGTCCAGCGACGAGCGAAGCATGACGACGACGATTTTCTCCGCCAGGTCGGCCGGCCAGTCGTAGCCGACGACGGTGTTGTGGTTCAACTCGGGCATCTGCTCAAAGACGCCCCAATGCTTGGCGTTCTCGTTGAACTGAGTCTTCCAGCGGCGGGCCACCTCGCTCAGGTAGCCGCTGCCATAAATCACCGGTAGACGCCGGTGCAGCCGGGCGGCCAATTGCTTGGCCGCGTTCTCCTCAAAAGGCACCGTCTCGCGGATCTCGGCTTGCCAGGCACCCATGACGGTGACCGCCTCCTGCACGTCGGCGGCTTTGTCGGTAATGAGGCCCAGCCTGACCAACAGCCCTAGCAGCGGTATTAGCGAGTACCCCAGCGCCGCGCGCGGTTGCGAGGGGTAGACGTAGCTGAACAGCGGGACGCCCCACTCGCGAGCGCGGGCCGCCACCTTTCCTCCGGTGGTGAAGGCGACCAGGTGGGCACCGGCCTGGTGGGCCAACTCAAAGGTGGTCAGCATCTCTTCGGTGTTGCCAGAGTAGCTGGAGACGATGGCCAGCGTTCCGGGGCCGACGAAGGCTGGCAGCGTGTAGTCACGATTGACCACGACAGGTAGCGGACACTCTGGCGCAACCAACGTTCGCAGCAGGTCACCGCCGATGGCCGACCCACCGATGCCCAGGACGATGATGTTTCGTATCGGCCAGTCGTCGCCTGGCAGTTCCAGCGACATCACGCTGGCCCAGGCATCACGGCATTGCCGGGGCAAATCGGCAACGCGGCGCAGCATGTCCTCTGCATCCACTTCTTTGAACAGCGACAGGTTGTCCAATTCCTTCATGATGACATTCCTCCAGCGATCGAGTTTTTGCAACACAGGCGGTGAACGGCCGTGGTCTGTCCCCCGCGCAGGTAGACGCGGGTCACGCGAGGCAAGAGGCTGGTCGTCACTTCGTAGCTTATTGTCTCTGCCCAGGCTGCCACCTCTTCAGCGGGCAACGTTGCCTGGCCCCAATCGCCGGTTTGGTGGCCAAAGAAGACGACTTGGTCGTGTTGCTTGACGGCAGGGATGGCACTGACGTCAACCACTACCTGATCCATCGAAACTCGACCCAGGATCGGCGCGCGTTGGCCGTGGATGAGCACCTGGCCCCGGTTTGAGAGAAGGCGGTGGTAGCCGTCGCCGTAGCCGATGGGAACGAGAGCCACTCTCGTGGGGCGTTGTGTGGTAAAGGTACGTCCATAGCCGATGCTGGCCCCGGCCGGCAACGTGCGCAGACGGATCACCCGACTCTTGAGAGTCATCACCGGTTGCAGGGGGATGGGTGATAGGCCGTTGGAAAAAGACGACAAGCCATAGAGCGCAATGCCCGGCCGCACGGCGTCCAGGTGAGAAGCAGGCAGCGTCAGCAGGGCCGCGCTGTGGGCTGTGTGGCGCAGGGGCACGGTAATGCCGTGCGCCGCCAGTGCTTCCAACGCCGTGAGGTAAAGGTCGAGTTGCCGGTGAGTATAGGCCCGGCTGGATTCACCGGCCTCGTCGGCGACGGCAAAGTGAGTGTAGAGCCCTTCTAGCTCCAGCCCCGGCAGTGCCACGAGGGCCTGGCAGAAGGGAACGACTTCTTCCGGCAACAGGCCATAACGGCCCAGACCGGTGTCTACCTTCACGTGAACGGGCAGTCGCTTCCCCTGGCAGTTTGCCGCGGCCAGTGCTTCTGCCTGCTCGCGCTCGTTCACCGTCGGCGTCAGATCCCAGCGGACGACGGTCTCGGCTTCGGTGGGGAGGGTGTAACCCAGGATCAACACCGGCGCGGTGAGACCCGCCTGCCGCAGTTCGATGCCTTCGACCAGCCGGTAGACGGCCAGCCGCGTCGCGCCGCTTTCCAGGGCGGTGCGGGCGACGGGCACGGCACCGTGGCCGTAGGCATTGGCCTTGACTACGGCTATCACTTCCACTTTTTGGCCGACGTAATTCTTGATGGCCCGGACATTGTGGGCAACCGCGTCCAGGTTCACCTCGGCCCAGGTGATCTCTTTTAGAGTAACAAGGTTTGCCCCCGCTACCTCCACGGGAGGCAAGGGGGGCACAGCGATGTTCTCTTGCATGTTTGGTCTCTTATCAGATCAGCCAGTCAGACAGTTCCGCTGTGGAGTCAAGGATCAGGTCAGCGCCGGCGGCCCTCAATTCCTCCCGTTCGCCAAAGCCGCACAGCACCCCGATGGCCCGCGCGCCGGCCTTCTTGGCCGCCTCCACGTCTACGGTCGTATCGCCTACCACCACGCAGCGCTCCGGGGGTAGACCCAGCGACTCGGCAGCGTGGCGCACCGGTTGGGGGTGTGGCTTGAGACGGGGCGTGCTCTCGCGCGTCACCACTGCCTCGAACAGGTCGGTCAGCCGGTACTGAGCCAGAAAGGCTTCTGTGTCTCTTTGCCCCCGCGTGGTGACGATGCCCAGGCGGTAGCGACCCTCCAGGGCGCGCAGTGCCGCGCCGGCGCCCGGTACCATCTGAAAGTTGGCCACCGTGCGCTCTCCCTTCAGGCGACGCAGCCGGTCGGTCAAGGCAAAGAAGTTGTCGTCCAGGCCGACCACGTCCAGAGCGGTGAGGATCGTGTTCACCGGGCCTTCGGCTTTGAGCATGACGCGCCGGGCTGCTTGTTTGGGATCGCGGCCTGGCAGCAGGCGAGAGATGCCCTTCAAGCGGCGGGCCAGCGCCTCGGCTTGCTGGTCGTCGGTGTCTATGAGTGTGCCGTCCAGGTCGAAAAGCAGCGCTTCGATCTGGCGGGCGGGCGGCCAGTGAGGACCTTTGGTTACGTCTGGCGTCGTAGCGATAGCTTTGTCGGACAGCGCCGATTCAGGAAAGGGATCCATGTCCAGCAGTTTGCGATGGACGTAGCGCCCCAGCACTCGCAGCGTGCCCAGAGTCGGGGTGGCCATGAACATACCCAGCACCCCGCCCAATGCGGTTCCGGCGATGATGCCAACGATGACCATCAACGGGTGCAAATGGACACGGCGACCCAAGATGCGCGGCAGGATGTAGTTAGTATCTATCA
>CAYNKW010000022.1:0-10856 GCA_964397845.1 uncultured Anaerolineae bacterium | reverse complement strand
AAGTTTGCGGAACTCGTCGAGGTGATCCGGTGGTACCAACCTATCCGCCGCCCTCACGATGGCGTCTGCGTCTTTGAGCAGATAAAAGGAGACAACGAGGACAACAACGATCCACACAAAGACTCCGGCAACGTCAAAGATCAAACCAACGGTCTGGGCGGCAAAGGGAGAGATGAGATCCTGCGCCGACTCGATTAGCTCATTGTAAAGAGTCAACAGGTCAATGCTGTAGTTCAGGATGACCACTGGTTGAGCCAAGAAATCGGTAATGTTTTCGGTGAGTTGTTGCAGATCCAGGTCGATCTTTTGCGCTTCCTGAATTGCCACCGGCACCAGGATGGCTGGCCCTACGAGCAGCATCACGATGAGGATCAGATAGACGAGAAGCACAGCCCCGGTGCGGGATAGGCGGAGGCGCACCTCAAAGAGCTCGATAAAGGGGTGCAGAATGTAACCGAGAATGATGGCTACCAGCAATGGCGGGATGATCTGACCGAACTGAAAGATGGCGTAGGCCAGGATAACGATGACCCCGGCCAGGATCATTCGCTTGGTGATGGGGCTCCAGGAGGGGGACATAAGATAGGTTCCGGTTCAGCGTGCCTGGGCATCACTCAGTCCAATAAGCCCAGATCCTTTGGCGGCCAATATGAGAACCAGGCGCGGCCCAGGATGTTTTCGATAGGTACGGCATCAAAGGTGCGGGAATCGTTACTGAAGCTGCGGTTGTCACCCAGCACAAACACGTGCAAGGGGGGAACAACCATTGGCTCAAGACGGCCTCGCGTCTCCTGATCAAGATACGGTTCGTCCAGAGAAGCGCCGTTGATATAGACCTCGCCGTCGCGAATCTCTACCGTTTCGCCGGGCAGACCGATGATACGCTTGATGAGCAATTCCTCACTCTGCTGGGGCGCGCTGAATACCACAACGTCGCCCCGGCGTGGCCCGTGCAGGCGATAGCTGACCTTCTCCACGACCAGGCGCTGATCGGTGTGCAGGTTGGGCTCCATGCTCTGCCCGTGGACCCTCGTTGGCTGAGCCAGGAAAAGGTTGATGAGAATGGCGATGAGGATGGCCGGCAGAATAGTCTCCAGGGCCTCACGCAGGCATTTCACCCATCCTCGTGCAGATAGCGGCTGCTCTGGTGCACTTTCTTCTTCCATCGGCGGACCTTCTGCCTGCGGAATGGTGGGGATTTCGCCCATTGTGCTACCGGCCTCGCTGTGAACTGGGCCCACGCGAGCGGTGCCGGTTGCTACGGCTGGCACGGTCGCGATCGCGGGCTTCTTGGGATGTCCAGCCTTCCAGGACGGCCTGGCGAGAGAGTCGCACTTTGCCTTCTCGGTCTATGTCAATGACCATGACCATGATCTCGTCGCCCATCTGGACCACGTCTTCGACGCTCGGCACCCGGTAGTCGGCCAATTGCGAGATGTGTACCAGGCCATCTTGCCCCGGCAAGAACTCGACAAAAGCGCCAAAGTTGGTGGTGCGAACCACCCGACCGGTGTAGATGTGACCGATCTCTGGCTCTTCCACCAGGGCCTCGATCATCTCGCGGGCGCGCTCGGCGCCGGGGCCGTCGGTGGAAGCGATGTAGACAGAGCCGTCGTCCTCGATGTCAATCTTGACACCGGTCTCTTCCTGGATACCCCGGATGACTTTGCCGCCCGGCCCAATGATCGCGCCGATCTTTTCTGGATCGATCTTGATGATGGTGATGCGTGGTGCGTAAGGCGAGAGATCCGGGCGCGGCTCGGCGATAGCCTGGGCCATTGAGTCGAGGATGTGGTAACGCCCCTCCCTGGCTTGTGCCAGCGCCTGGGCCATGATGTCAAAGCTGATGCCTTTGACCTTGATGTCCATTTGCAAGGTGGTGATGCCTTCCCTGGTGCCGGCCACTTTGAAATCCATGTCGCCCAGAAAATCTTCCAGACCCTGGATGTCGGTGAGGATCTTGTAGCGATCATTTTCCATCACCAGTCCCATGGCAATGCCGGCTACCGGGCGCTGGATGGGCACACCGGCGTCCATCAGTGCCAGAGTGCTGCCGCACACACTGGCCATAGAGGAGGAGCCGTTGGACGAAAGCACCTCCGAAACCAGGCGAAGGGTGTAAGGGAATTCTTCTTCCGAAGGAAGAACCGGCAACAGCGCTCGCTCCGCCAGAGCGCCGTGCCCGATCTCCCGGCGGCTGGCTCCCCGCAGGAAGTGTGTCTCGCCGGTAGAGTAGGGCGGAAAGTTGTAGTGGTGCATGTAGCGCTTGATATCGTCGGGGTAGAGGTCGTCCAGCGATTGCGCCTCGCGGGGCGTGCCCAGCGTGGCAATGGTCAAGACCTGGGTTTCCCCTCGCGCAAAGAGGCCCGAACCGTGCGCCCTGGGCGACAATCCCACTTCGGACGACAGGGGCCGGATGGTAGTGGTGTCGCGACCATCCGGGCGCTGCCCCTCGTCGAGAATAGCGGTGCGCACCATGTCGCGCATCAGGTTATAAAAGACCTTGCGGATGTCTCTGGGAAAGTATTCCTCGCCCAGTTCATCTAGCAGCTCTTCGCGGATCCCGTCAACCGCCTCCGCTCGTTCCTGTTTAATGATGGTGGTGGCCAACACGTGGCGCAGTTTGTCGGAGACGCGGTTGGCGACGATTTCGTCCAATTCTTCGGGAGCTGAGAAGGACTGGTATTCCCGTTTCGGTTTGCCCGCCGCTGCCCGCATCTCGTTCTGCAAAGCGATCATGGGCTGCATGGCTCCGTGGCCCCGGCGGATCGCCTCCATCATCAGCTCTTCGGAGACCTCTTTCGCTCCGGCCTCCACCATCAACAGGGCATCAGCCGTGCCAGCCAGGCGTAGATCGAGCACGCTCTCTTCCATCTGGGGAATAGTGGGATTAAAGACAAACTCGTCGTCGATGTACCCCACGCGCACAGCGCCCACCGGCCCGGCGAAAGGTGCGTCGGAGATGGTCAAGGCCGCCGAAGCGCCCAGGATGGACAGCATGTCAGGGTTGTGAATCTGGTCCGCCGACAGGGCCGTGACAATGATCTGCACATCATTGCGCATATCCTTGGGGAAAAGGGGGCGCAGGGAACGATCCGTGAGGCGGTCAATGAGGATCGCTTTCTCATGGGGACGACCCTCCCGGCGAAACCAACTGCCGGGGATGCGTCCGGCGGCGTAGAGCCGCTCCTCGAAATCAACTGTGAGAGGAAAGAAATCTATTCCTTCACGAGTATTTTGAGACATGGTGGCAGTAGCCAGCAACAGGGTATCGCCACAACGCACGGTGACGGCCCCGCCAGCCAGCCCTGCCAGCTTGCCGGTCTCGATGACGATCTCTCGTTTGCCGATCGTCGTGTGAAATTGTTTTGTTGTGTTCAATTCTTACCTCCAGGGTTTTCTGGGCCTGGAGGTCAGGGACTGGGGAATGAGTCCTAGTCCCTTAAGACCCATTCCCCAATTCCTAAACTCCAGACCCAGTGTTTATTCTACGTTGTTTTGGGCGAATCCTGGGCCCTGATGGCACCAAGCCACGCAAGGCCAGGGTACAGCTAAACACCAAACGAGTAGATGGGCGCCTTCCCCCGCATCTACTCGCCTGCTACCTTACATTCTTCGCTATTCCCAGGGGGACTATCTGCGCAGACCAAGCCGCTCTACGATGGCCCGGTATCTCTCGGCGTCTTTCTTCTTCAGGTAGGTCAGTTGTTGCCGTCGCTGCCCAACCATCTTGAGCAAACCACGACGCGAGTGCTCATCGTGCTTGTGAGTTCGCAGATGTTCCGTCAACTGCGCGATGCGGGTGGTCAACAGCGCAATTTGCACTTCTGGCGAGCCAGTGTCGCTTGGATGAATGTGGTATTGTTGTATCAGACTCTCCTTCTCTTCCTTGGTGAGTGGCACGGTGTCCTCCTTGACAAGCTATCGCTGGGCGTTTGAGCAAATTCCTTTCCGCCCCCAGTTACGAGCGCAATTATAGCACATTTTGAATAAGGGAGCAAACGGTTGTCAAACAAAAGAAAAACTGATATAATACCCTTGCTTCTCGTAGATGACAGGAAAGAAGAGGAGTGTGAAGAATGGCATCTATTCTGGTAGTGGACGATGACGTAGACGTAGCTGACACCATACAGCGCAGCTTGACCAACAAAGGACATCAGGTAGCTACTGTCTACAATGGTGTCGAGGCCCTGAAGGCGGTCAGGCAAAAGCAGCCAGATTTGATCGTTCTGGATGTGATCATGCCTCGCATGGATGGCATGGAGGTTTGTCGCCGGCTGCGGCAAGAGACACGGACGGCGCACATTCCCATCATCTTTCTCACTGCCCTGGATCGTCTGGCCAATAAGATAGAGGGGTTCGAAGCTGGCGCGGACGATTACATCACCAAACCTTTTGACATTCAAGAGTTGGAATTGCGCGTGCGAGCGATGTTGCGCCGCATTCTGCCTCCGGCCCAGGCTGAGCCCAATGTTCTGATTGTGGGCGACTTGGGTCTCAATTGCCGCACCTATGAGGCCAAAGCTGGCTCAAAGGTTTCGCTTCTCACCCCTATCGAGTTCGAGTTGCTGTACTATATGATGTCTCATGCCGGTGAGGTTTTTTCCAGTGAGCGGTTGTTGCAAGAAGTGTGGAAATATCCCGCTGGCACAGGCGACCCGGCCCTGGTGCGGATGCACGTCAAGAACATCCGCGACAAGATCGAGACGGAGTCCAGGCGGCCACGCTTCCTGCGCACGGTGAGCCGTCACGGCTACACCATTGTCAACGATCGGGCGACTCACCGACCAAAGTAAGGTTGCAGGCGCAAGTTGGCCACTGGTCACGAGGGCCTCATTTCTCACCCCATCCAGTAAGGATGGGGTGATTTTGTTTACGGTAAATTTACGCCGAATTTACTCTTTCTTTACACAACAAATTGACTATCTGTGTTATACTAATCTTGACTCACCCCCTTGGGGGCACCGTCCAGGCCGGTAGCGTGTTGAATCTGTTATCCGTATCAGCCAAACCCAAGGGCCCTGCCATTCCTTGGCTTCGAAATCATTTGGGCGGTGCCCCTGCTTGCTTTTGGTAAAAAGCGGAACCGAGCGGTTCCGCTTTTTTTTGCCTTTCACTGGAGCGTGGCCAAAGGCTGTGAAAGGAATAGGAGCCTCTCGTCGCACTGGTGAGTGTCACACGGCTGGTCAGTTGCCAGCTCGCCCGATCTCTGCTATAATCTCGGCATGTGCCAGTCCGAGGAGTAGATTGTGCCATTGATCTGGGTGGCGGGCCCTGACGAAGCCACGGTGGGGCTTGAGGAACACGAACGTTGGATGCGCGAGGCGTTGGTCGAGGCCACACGCGCCCTGGCGGCCGGCGATATACCGGTGGGGGCAGTGGCCGTTCGTGGTGGAAGAGTGGTGGGCCGGGGTTACAATCGCAAGGAAGCAGCCCGCGATCCGACAGCTCACGCCGAGATGCTGGCCTTACAAGAGGCAGCCCGCACGCTGGAAGGCTGGCGCCTACTCGACGTGACGCTCTATTGCACCCTGGAGCCCTGCCCCATGTGCGCCGGGGCCATGGTCCAGGCTCGCCTGCCTCGCCTGGTCTACGCTGTGGACGACCCCAAGGCGGGCGCGGCCGGCTCTGTGGTAAACTTGCTGCAGCACGAGCAACTGAATCACCGCGTAGAAGTGGTGAAAGGTATTTTGGCCGAAGAAGCGCAGGCTTTGTTGCAAGCCTTTTTTGAGAGCCTGCGCGATGGCAGTATCCCGCGCCAGTCGGCGTTGTCCTGCGTGTTGCGTTCAGGGGGACAGCCGTAGTATAATAGCGCTCAACCGGGAGAGGTGCCGGAGTGGACGATCGGGGCGGTCTCGAAAACCGTTGTAGGTGCAAGCCTACCGTGGGTTCGAATCCCACCCTCTCCGCCACGAAAACAGAGGTCTGAAGAGCAGACCTCTGTTTTCGTTCTCTCACAGTTTCCCAAATTCTCACAACTCATAGATCAAACATTCCCCCGGCTCAAGGTCTACTGCCAACCTCCCTTCGTCCAGGCGAAAGCTACGGCCGGTGAGCAGATCCGTGACCGTAGTGCGATCGGTGGGCAGAGATAGGCTCACCTTTTGCCTGTCCTGGGGATGACTGTTGCCGACGAAGGCCAACCGCTGCCCGCCGCCCTCCCTGCCGCGCACAAAAGCGACAATGTACAGCGGCTCTCTATCTTCCCTCTCTTCTTGGTCTTTTGGCTCTTTCTCATCCTTCTCTTCCCCGATCATCGTCAAGGTATCCGGCGACGGGTCAGTGATGAGATCGCGATAGCGAGTGCGAATGCCCAGTGTCCGCTTGATCCAGCCCACCAGGTTCTCAGGATGGAGCCAGTCGTAGGCGTATTCGCTGAATAGAGGCAACGTGTGCGAGGGGTAGCGGGTCAGTTCCTCCGGCTCAAAGTCGAGGCCAGTGTTGACAGGAAAAGTCTCCCCCAGATCAAAGCCAGAGTGGACGAAGGGGATGGCCGGTAGCAGGCAGCCAATGGCCCAGGTGAAAGCGGCATGGGCGATGCCGCCTTGGCGGGAAGCGGCGCGAGGGCTGTTGTGACTCTCCGGCGCGGCAAAGAAGGGGATGGGCACGCCTTCCGTGGCAAGCAACTCCAACAGGCGCACCAGTTTGCGGGGGTGGTGGGTCATCTTCCAATAACTGCCGATGACAGCATTGTAGCCTTCGTCGCGGGTGCTTTGCCTGGTGAAGAAACTCTCATCCCAAAAAGCAAATTCTGGGTTCCGCAACCGAGCGACGAGAATGATCTCTCGCTTGAGAGGAGGGGGCAGAGCGTGGCCCATGTCAATCATCACGCCGTCAATGCCATACTCTCGTTGGTAATGGGGGATGATGCGGATGATGCGCCTCCAGAGCGGCCAGACGATGTGACGCGGGTACAACAGCCGCTCGTCGTACATGCGAAGGGTGTTGTAGGCTATGTAGTTAAAGTCAGGATGGTCGAAAAGGCGCAGATAGGTCACGTCGCCCCAGGGGGGTTGGGGGTCGTCAGGGGGCCAGTCGGCGAAGGCACCGGGGATGCGGATGCGGGTGCCGTCGGCCAGCGTGCCTATGTAGCGGCCATCCGCCAACTGGACGTTCTCCTTATCGGGCGGCGGGGTGAACATGGCGCGGTAGGTCTCGTGCGGAGGGATGAGGCCGCCGCAGTGACCAGCCTTCACACGGGCCTTGATCTCGGCGAGTTCTTTGGGGGTAAAGATCGGCGTGCCGTAGCGCGTCTCGTCCTCATCGCCTGGTTCGCGGTCGGGCACGTCGGCGCGGATCCAGTAGAACCATTCTGGATGCTCGGCGATCCAGTCGCCATCCTTGGCCGAGGTGCGAAAGACAAACTCGAGGACGACACGCATCCCCAGGTGATGCGCCGCTTCGACAAAGGCCTTGAATTCCTCCTCAGCCGTCAATCCCAGGGCCGGTTCGGCCAGCCTCTCGTCCAGCCGGTACGGGTTTTTGACGGCGTAAGGAGAACCCAGCGTGCCCTTGTTGCCGTCCTGGCCGATAGCTGTTATAGGCAACAAATAGACGGTATTGATCCCCAGGTGTCGCAAGTACGGCAGCAGGGCGATGGACTTGAGAAATGTGCCGCTCTCGCGAAAGCCGCCCGGGGGTGGGGAAAGGTTCAGGCGACCGTCACCGTCGTGGTCAAACGCCATCGTCGTCCGCACAAAGAGGTTGTAAACGACGGCGTTGCGGCTCCAATCGCCGCCCGGTTCACCCACGGCCAGCAGCACCGCTGGCGGGGCCGCGATCTCGGCGATGCGGTCCCGGTAGAAGCGGTAAGGATTGACGGGCACTGCGCCTTTCGGCGGGTTGACAGGGTCTACCCACAGGCCCGGTACGGCGTAGGAGAGGTCGTCGCCTGCGCCGGCTGCCAGTTTATCATCGAGGCGAGCTTTCACTTTGGCCAATGTCGGCAGCGATGTCACAGCCCCTCCTCCCATTGGGCGATCAACACTGGCAACTCGGCCAGCGCGCCGATGCGGCCGTCCGGCTCGACGCTGTCGGCGCTGGACTCGCCAATCGTGATGTGGACGCCTTTCATCCCGACGCCCTGCGCCCCGGCGATGTCGTGCGGCAAAAAGTCGCCCACAAAGACTGCCTCCTCGGGAGCCACCCCAAGCGCCGCCAGCGATCGGCGAAAGATCTCGGGGTGTGGCTTCCAGAGGCCAACGTCGGCGGAGAAGAGGGTGTGGTGAAAATACTCGACCAGGCGGTGACGTACCAGGTCGGCCAGGTGATAACGGCCAGGCCACATGGTGTTGGAGATAAGGCCGATCTTTAGACCATGCACCCGCAGCGTTTGCAGTGTCTCCTTTGCTCTCGGCAGCGGCCTGGCCTGCGCGCTGAGTGGTGTCACGTAACTGTGCACCATTGCCTCTACTTCGGCGGGCGGGAGGAGGACGCCGTATCCGGCGCAGACGTCACGCAGCACATCGGCCAGGCAAAGGTTACCGCTCCTCTCGGTGACCTGCTGCCAGCGCGACTGCACCTGCTCCACGATGCTGTCCACGAACGCCTCGCGGGAAGGCACTTTGTGGCCCTGTCTGACCAGGTGAGCGAAAGTGGCTTTGGCGCCGGCCTGCTCGAATTGCGTCCAGTCGGTGCCGGGCAGCTTGTATTCCAACAGCGTGCCGCCCAGGTCAAAGATGACGGCTCGGATCATGGCTCGTCTCTCCCAGGGGATAGATAGATAGTGATAGGCGACGCGATGATTTTAGCACAAGTGAACGGTTTGCGCCAGTTAAGTTCAAGGGATGTTGCCCAAAAGCGACAGCGAAACCCCGTTTTGCTCCGGCGGCCAGTCGTGGTATAATGAAAGCCAGACCAGCCGTGCAACGGCAGGCTTTGGAAAGGAGCGAGCGACGCCCCCCAGGTCTATGTCGCGGGCAACTTGTTCGTCTACTACGAAGAAGGCGATCCAACCCAGGTGGTGGCCCCGGACGTTTTTGTGGTGAAGGGCGTGCCCCGGCAGAAGCGCCGGACGTACAAAGTATGGGAGGAGGGCAAAGGACCGGACGTGGTCATTGAGGTTTCGTCGCGCAAGACGCGGCGTGAAGATTTGGGGCCCAAAAAGGGCACCTATGAGATGATGGGCGTCAAGAGTACTACCTTTTCGACCCCCTGGGGGAATACCTGGAGACGCCATTGGTGGGCTACCGGCTGATAGAGGAGTGCCAGTTGCCAAAAACAGCCAATCTGGTATAATGAGCTTACTTTGCCAACTCTGGAGGGACACATGTACCTGCACGTGAACTCGCTCCTCTTTCTCCGTCGCCAAGTCCGTGGCCTGCTTGCGCTGTTGCCACTGGTGAGCGTAGTAGCCCTGTTGGTCGTGTTGTTGGTCGATCCGGCTGGCATCGCTGCCTCGTGGACGCTTTTCCAATCGCCGACGGCCACGCCCACGCCTGCTCGCACCAACACACCGCTTCCCACGCCGACCAGCCCCACGTCCACGATCTTTCAATCGCCGGTGGCTACGCCCACACCTACTCCCACCAACACACCGTTTCTTACACCGACCGATACGGCGACGCCGTTGCCTGGCGATACACCCGAGCCTACCTCCACCACCGCACCCATGCCAACCGACACGCTGCCAGCGGCGACGTCTACCCCCATGCCAACTGCCACGCTGCCAGCAGCGACGTCTACCCCCACGTCACCGCCTCCGGCCGATAGGCCACCGGCCACACCGGTGCCGACGAGCGGGGACATTCAGATGCCCCTCCTGCCGCCTACCGCTATGCCCGACTCGCTTCCACCGACGCCGGTGCCCACGGCCAACTCAGAATCTTTTCTGTCTCCCAAGTCCGTGGCCTGGATGGCTGCGGCCGTGCTCCTGGCTCTGGCCGCTGTTGTGGGGCTTCTTTTCGGCGGCGTGCTGAGAAATCTTGCCCAAAGATGGTGACGATTCGGGGTCTGTTGTCTCGACGAACGACCCATTCTGTCTGGCGAGAGCTGGCATGGCTCTCGTTGCTGGTCTTGCTGGCGTTCGGCTTGCGTGCCTGGCACCTCGATTTCCAGAGCCTCTGGCGCGACGAGACGGACGCTCTTTGTTTTTCCCAGGCTCCCTTGACAGAACTGCTTGACAATTTCACCCGCGCCGGTTGGAATGGGCCGCTCTATTTCATCCTGCTGCGTGGCTGGCTGGCGCTGGCCGGCGAGAGCGAGTTTGCCGCGCGGTACTCCTCGCTCATCTTTGGCACGCTGGCCGTGCCCCTCACCTGGCTCGTAGGACGGCGGATGATTAACCGGGTGACTGGGGCAACAGGCGCGGCGCTGGTGGCCCTTTCCCCCTACCTGGTGTGGTACGCCCAGGAACTCAAAATGTACGCCCTGGTGCTGACCCTGGGTCTTCTCTCTACCTATCTCTACCTGCGCGCCCTGGACGAGGGCCGCTGGCAATGGTGGATAGGACACGTGGTGACCACCAGCCTGATGATGTACACCCACATCCTGGCCGTGCTGATTTTGCTACCCCAGGCACTCTGGTACGTGGTCGGCTGGCAGCGATACCGTCCTCGCTGGCGGAGTTGGCTGGCGGACATGGCCGCGCTCACGCTGCCTTATCTTCCCCTGGCGGTCTGGCAGGTGCCGGTCCTCCTCTCCGATTTCCAGACCGGCCATCCCTTCTACCCCTTGAACGACATGGTGCAGATTCTTTTCCTGGCCTTCAGCCGGGGTGTTGCCACGCCGTGGAAGCCGATCTCAATGGGTGTGTTTTTGCTCTTATTGCTGAGCGGCATGGTATTACGCGCTAAGAACGGCTACCGTGGCGTGCCGGCCCTGGCCCTGTGGCTGGCGGCGCCTGTCCTGGTCGTCTA
>CAYNKW010000021.1:25330-31006 GCA_964397845.1 uncultured Anaerolineae bacterium | reverse complement strand
TTCGTTCGGCCAGGGCCAGTCTCCCTTCGGCCTCGGTCCGCAGCAAAGGAGCGCCAAATTCGACCAGTCGTTGTCGGGCCTCAGGGGCCAATTCGGAGAGAGAGAATTCCTGCCGTCCTGTTCCTTTGAGCAAGGCAGACATAATTGCCATCTCCTTGACACAGTGCAGATGTCGCTAAGGCGTGATCCGTCGGTGGACGTGTGAGCCGCACATAGTATAGCCCTCTGTCAGCGAAAAGTCAAGATAACTTTTTTTCTGGTCAAGCGATTGGCAGCGTCATAACGGTTATATCTCCAATCACTTCTCCTCTGCCCTGGAAGCCAGCCATTGAAGCCACTCCGCAGGGTCTATGCAGGTGATGCCGGGCAGAACGTCAAAATGCCGGTCGGCTGAGAGGATGTACTGAATGCTGTGGTTGTACATCACGGCGGCGTGCAGGGAGTCTTGAGCTTGCAATTGAGGGTGTTGTTGGTGAACCTGCTTTCACACCAGCCGGTCAAGTTCGGCGCGGAGGAAAAAGCTACGATAGGCCGATGTCTCTTCCAGCAATGTCTTGACCCGCGTCTGGGCCTGACGAGCCTCGGGACGAGGATGGCCGTCGCCGGGAGCCAGTGTCAAGGCATCATCGCTCACTTTGACGAGGCAAAGCTGTCCCCGGGCGGCCAGCCATTCCAGGCCGGTTCGCACGGTCGCTTCCCGCTGGGCAGACGCCGCCGCCAGCGCGACGAGGCTGGCCCGACCGCCTTTTTCGTTCAGCACGTGCTTGACCAGTCCGGCCAGCCGCGTCAAAAAGCCCCGCAGACCGTCATCGCCGGGCGATTGGCCAAAGAGATAGACCGTCTGCGGTGAAACGCGCTCCAGGGCGACCTGGAGTTCCGCCGGGCCAGGCGGGATCGTCCAGACCGCCAAAGCCAGGCCAGGCATCAGTTGGTGCCGTCCGCGTCCCTCAACGATGGCGGCGGCTTGGCCCTCGGCCCACACCTGCACCTCTTCACGTTTGACCAGTCCAGCCAGCGTCTCGTGGGGGTTAGAGATGTGGCGGTAATCCCGCACCTGCACCGCTGGTTCGACAGCGAGGACAGCGCGCTCTGGTTCGCGCTCGCGGGCGGCCACCCACTCGATCTGTACTCCTCGTTGGCCAAGATAATCGCTGGCGCGGACGGCGTACGCCAGGTCAAAGGGGCCTTTGGGCAGCAGCCAGCCGGCGCTGTGCCACCAAAAGACCTCGTGGGTTTGGCCATTCTCGTCTCGCACGGTGACCCGGCGGTGTTCTTCGTGGCGGCCGATCCTGGCGTCGCCGGCCAACTGCAGGTTGCGGGCCGCCAGCGTGATCGGCGGGTTGCCGTTGCCAAAGGGGGCCAGTCGCTCCAATTCGGCCACCAGGTCGAGGGAGAGTTCCGCCGGTGGCAGGTAGGCATCTACGACGGCACCTGGCGGCGCGGGAGTTTCGGCGGCCAGGCGGGCCACGGTGCGCGAGACCGCACGGCGAAAGGCGGGCATCTGCTCCGGGTCGAGAGAGAGGCCGGCGGCCATGGGGTGCCCGCCAAAGCGATGGAGCAGGTTGCCGTGGGCGGCAATCGCGGCGCTGATGTCCACCCCCGGCACCGATCGCGCCGAACCGCGCGCCTGCTGGCCCGGCGGCGTGGCGACCAAAATCGCCGGCCGCTGATACCGTTCCGCCAGCCGCCCGGCCACGATGCCGACGACGCTGGCCGGCCAGTTGGGATGTGCCAGCACCAGCACGGCCTGCTCCAGCGACGAGGGGTCTTGTTTGATCTGGGCCAGTGCGCCCTGGAGCACCTGATGGGTCAGCAGCCGGCGCCGTGCGTTGAGGCCCTCCAGCTCGTGGGCCAGCGTCCGGGCGCGGGTCAGGTCGGCGGTGGTAAAGAGCTCCACGGCGACGTTGGCGTCTGCCAGGCGGCCCAGGGCGTTGAGGCGCGGGGCCAGCACAAAGCCGATCTGTTCCTCTGTCACGCCCGCCGGCAAGACGCCGGCAACGCGCATCAACTCTTGCAGACCCAGGCGCCCGGTGTGGCGCAGCGCATCCAGACCGCGTTGTAGCAGGTAGCGCACATCGGCTACCTGCACGGCCACGTCGGCCACGATGCCCAGAGCTACCAAATCGAGCAACTCTTCGACTCTGTTGGCCCGGTTGGCGCGGACCAGAAGCGCTTCTGCCAACTTGTAGGCCACGCCGACGCCCGGTAGTTCGCGCAGGGGATGGCCCGGCGGCAGCCGTTTGGGATTGACCACGGCGCGGGCCGGGGGCAGTGTCGGGGGCAGGTCGTGGTGGTCGGTGACGACGACGTCGGCCCCGCGCGAGGCAGCCCAAGTCACCGCCGCGTGGGCCGCGATGCCGGTGTCGCAGGTAAGGATGAGCCGGGCGCCGGCGTCCAGCACCCGCTCCAGCGAGGCGCGCCCGACACCGTGGGACTCGCGGGCGCGCAGCGGAATGTAATGCGTCACGTCTGCACCCAACGCCCGCAGTGTCGAGACCAGCAACGTTGTTGAAGTTTGGCCATCCACGTCAAAGTCGCCCCACACGCAGATCCGCTCGCCGCTGCGGATCGCCGCTTCTACCCGCCCGGCGGCGGCGGTCAGGTCGGGTAGCTCTTCCGGCGGAGCCGGTGTGTAGTGGGTGGGATCCAGAAAGGCGCGGGCCGCCTCTGGCGTTAGAATGCCCCGCCGCGCCAGCGTCTCGGCCACCAGCGGGTGTCCGCCCACAGCGGCGCGGAGTGATTCTGGGACTTGGATTGCGGCTGGTTCAATCCAGTTTGCCATGCTCAATGCTCAACTCACAAGTGAAATAAATGGCGATTGCGGCTATTGTACTCTCTAACGACTTAATTGACAAGAAGCTGTTTTCTGGTAGTCCTTCCCGATTGTGTTGATATGAGTTGGGGGAACAGCCATCCACGAATAGCCCACGAATACACGAATGGCGCATTGGCCTCCATTTGTATATTCGTGCGAGAATTCGTGAGTGGCTGCTGTGAAAGCAAAAGGGCGACCATCCCTGGTCGCCCCGGCAAACTCCAATCGAGCAGATTTTCAGGTGCACGGTTAGTGGACCGACTCGGCCACCGCAATGAGTTCTGTTAGCGACACGGCGTTGCGAAAAGTCATCAGCTTATATAGAACGCCGTTGGCCTCCCAGATTAGGGCTGTAGTCCCAGCCTGGTCGTTCCAGGTGTCGCACGAGGCGTTCCATCCACCGCTAACAACGATGGCCTCTTGTCCGTTGATCAGAATCGTCTTGCTACTGTCTGGCCCAACGGTGAAGTGAGCACCTTCATAGTACTCACGAGCGTCCAAGGCAAAAAAGTGGCCTTTGGCATCGCGCCACTCTATTATTACAATCTCCTTGCCGTCGTAGGAAGTCCAGACCTTAGCCTGTCCAGAGGTAGTAAAACCATCGGGCACATAGGTGGGCATGGCAAAGTCGAACGGGACAGCGGCGAGGGCCTCTCCCAACGACATCCATTCGGTCTCAGTGAAAGTGAATTCACGTGGTGCACCTGGCACGCTGTCTGTGACGGTCAGGTGGATCCGGCCGACGACTTCTTCTACTTTGCTCAGCGCGGCCCGCACCGCCGGCGAGGCGAATGCCAGCGCCACGAGAATCAGCCCGACGGCGGCCCAGGCAAGGCGGGGGACGAAGCGCTCCCGGTGCGCCGACTGCTGAGGGATGGCCTGCACGCGGCATTGGAGCGCAGCGCTGGGCGTCTGGCGCAGGTTCAACAGTTGCCGTGCCACTCCGGCGTCGGCTCCTCGAAACTCGTCTTGGAAGTTTATTTCACTCATGCGGTTTCCTCCCATTTGGCTCGTAGTTTCTGCATCACCCGGTAGATAGCCGACCCGACGGCCGTTTCACTTTTGCCCAACACCTGAGCGATCTGGCAGTTGGTCATCCCCGCGCCGAACTTGAGGGCGATTAACTCCTGCTCACGGCCGTTGAGCGCCAGGATGAGGCGTCTCAGGCGAGACTGGCGCTCTGCTTCTTCGAGACGCGATTCTGGCAGTGGGCTGCTGTCGGGCAGTTGATCGTCAAGTGCGACTACTGGCCGCCGGGCCTGCCGCCGGTGCCAGTCGGTGACGACGCGCCGGGCGATGGTGAACAGCCACGTAGAGAAGGCAGCACGGTCGGGCCGGTAGCGGCGGCGAGCGTGCCAGGCTCGCTCAAAGGCATCGGCTGTCAGGTCTTCGGCCACGGCACGATTGCCGACGCGAAAGAGGCAGTAGTTAAAGACGGCGGGGGTGTGCCGGCGATACAGCTCGGCAAAGGCATCGGCGTCCAGATCGGATGACCGGGTGATAGCTATGACGTTATCTGACATAGGTGACTCCTCGTCCTTTTGAGCAGCGCGCTGCACCTATTTATACGCTGAACGGACGGGAGTATCACATAGAGAGGAAAAAACGGCGTATTTTCATCGAAAGGCAATCTCGGCGATCTGCTCCAAGTCTATGTCGAGGATCTCTTCAAACTCCCAGTCCTCTTCTAGATCATCCAGGTCGCCGGCGATGCTGCCCCGCTCGCAGAGGGAGCGGTAGGCACAGAATTTGCAGGTGCGATCAACATCGTCAGTGAGGGGCCAGACTTGGACGTTTTCGTCGTCGCGTGCGGCAATCTCGCGGATGAGCGTGACCAGGCGCTCGTGGTTGGCGGCGTGCCGGGCCGCGTCGTAAGCCAACGTGAGAGGATCATCGGGCGAGTCGGCGAACCAGTAGACCATGGTCACCTGCTCCGGCTGTATGGACCGGCCGCCATTGAAAACCGCACCTGCTTCGACGAGCACGTAGGGGTAGACGACGGTCTGGAGCTTGTTCAGTAGGCGTTTGGTGTTCCTGGGACGCGGGCGGGTCTTCCAATCCACGATGATCAGTCGCTCGCCGGGGTCAGCAGCCAGCAGGTCGTAGCGGGCAATCAGGCGGTGGCCGACCAGCGGTGCCGACAGCGAAACTTCGGCGCGGCGGATGCCCGTGGGCAGGTCACGGGGCGGAGCGGTCAGAAAGTTGTGCCACCAGCGATGCAGGTCCTCGTCGTCCAGACCCGCTTCCAGCCGCCCAGCGGGGATGCCCAGGGCGTGCTGGTGCGCCATGCGGTGGAAGCGCTGGCCCAACCGGACGCGCCACTCCATCTCGGCAATCGGCTCCACCTTCACAGCGGGCCAGGTCACCCCCAGCAGATAGCGCAACTGGAAGCGGCGGGGGCAATCGGCGTAGTCTTGCAAGCTGTGTTGGCTGAACTGCAAGTCTGCAAGTCTGCAAGTTTGCAGCTCTGCAAGTGTGCGAGTAAAATCAGCCTCCTTGCCCACTTGTCCCTTGCTCACTTGCTCGTTTGCCCCTTGCTCACTTGCTCCTTGCATACTTGCCCACTTGCTCACTTGCCACTTGTCCTTTCCCAGTACGTCCGCAACGCGATGAACGGCACCGTCGGCTGTGACGGCATCTGGGGGCGACCGGTGTTCCAGGTGATGATCAACTCTTGTTTGGCGCGGGTGATGCCCACGTAAAACAGGCGCAAGCGCTCGGCGACATAATCCAGGCGGGCCTGGTGGGTGGCCTCACCCTCGGCGTAGGGGAGCACGTCGTCTTTGAGCAGCGACTCGAGTTGGGCGACCGTCTCCGCCTCCAGGTTGAGCCGGTCGCGGACGAACCACCGCTCGGCGATG
>CAYNKW010000021.1:7286-25230 GCA_964397845.1 uncultured Anaerolineae bacterium | reverse complement strand
GACCGTCTCCGCCTCCAGGTTGAGCCGGTCGCGGACGAACCACCGCTCGGCGATGTAGGTGTCGTGGGGTCCGGCTGAGGGAAAATTATAATTATTGACCGACATCAGGTGTACCCGATCCCACTCCAGTCCTTTGGCCTTGTGCATGGTGGCGACGACGACCTTGCCTTTGTGCCGCTCCGGGTCAAAGCCGGTGTCCTCGTCGGCTAGGCCGATGAAGCGACGCTGGTTGCGGGCGATGATTGCCAGTTCCCCGGCCAGTTCTGGCAGCCGCCAGTCGGGGTGGGCATCGGCAGCGGCGCGGAGGACGACGGCCAGTTTGTGGGTTAACGCCAGGTCGGAGGGCTTGTCAAATAGATCCTGGCCCAGGGTGAGGACGAGTTGATCCACCGGCAGCATCGAGGCGGCCTGCCAACGGCGCATCGTCTCGCGGAACTCGGCCAGCAGGGCCAGGTTGGAAAGGGTAGTGTCTGTTGAGGGATCAGAGTGCCCTGAGCCTGTCAAAGGGCGCGGCCCTGCAGGAGCCGCATCCTTCGACGGGCTCAGGATGGTCGCCTCGCCGAGCCCCTGGACGTTTACCTTCTCCACGCCAAAGCCATCCAGCGGATCGTCATCGGGGCCGGGCCAGAGGAAACGCTCCACGTCACGGGCCTTGCGAAGGCGGTCGGAGAGGGCTTTGACGCGCACCCAGACTCCGGCGTCCTCCCGGTCACGGCGGCGCCAGACGCGGAAGGTGGCTGCCAGCCGTGTAGAGGAGGGCGGGTCGGCCAGGGCGGCCAGCACGTTACCCAACGCGCCGGCCACCTGCCGGGTAGAGGTAGTGCTCTGCAAAAGCTCGACGTAGGGGATGGCACGGGCGCGGAGGACGTCGATCACCTGGTAGCCGCGCTTGTTGCGCGGCACAAGTACAGCCACAGTCTTGCCGGCATTGTTTGGCAACCAGCGGGCCAGCGAGTCTACCACGGCCTTGATTTCCGCGTCGGGTGTTAATTTGTGGTCAAAGATGTGCACGGCGCTTCGATCTTTGGGCGGGTTGGGCTGTGGATCGCCGGGCGGCGCCGGCTCGATGTGCTGGGGCAGAAACGCCTCGCGGGCGAAGGGCGCGGGGTGCTCGGTCACCGTCCAGTCCACCAGGTAGTTGGCCAATTCGATGATCGCCGGCTGCGAGCGACCCGAGTTGGGCATGGTATGCGGGATCACACCGCGCTCTTCCAAGAAGTTACGGAGAAAGTGCGGGTCGGCGGTGGTAAAAGTCTCATAGATGGCCTGGTTGGGATCGCCGACGCGCACCCAGTTGCCCCCAGTCCTTCGGCCCGGGGACGAAGGGCCGTCCGGACCGGCCAGCAGGCGCAGGACCTCTTCCTGGAGTTTGCTGCTGTCTTGTGCCTCGTCTTCCAGGATAAACGGCCAGCGGTGGCGCAAGCGAGCCAGGAATTCTTCGTCCAGACGCAAGGCCATCAGCGCCAGCCGGATCAGATCGTGAAAGTCTACGCCGCCGCGATAGGCCAGGCCGCGCTGATAGTCGGCATAGATTTCAAGTCCCATGCACACCAACGGCAGTTCGCCGGCCGCCTCGCCCAGACGGAAGCGGAGGGCGTCGGGGTCGAGTTCCATGTCTTTGGCCCGCCGGATAAAGGCAGCGGCCATGTCCTGCACCAGCCTGGGCCACTGAGCGCGCTGTACCCACTCACGCCGTGGGCCTTCCAGGTCGTAAGCCAGGTAGCGGTCGGCCAGCTCGGGATGGCCCCGCACCCATGCTTCGATGGCGTCGGTGAGGATCTGCTGCGCTTCCCGCTCGTCCACGATGGAAAAGTCGTTAGCCAGGCCCAGCAGGCCCGGTCGCTCGCGCACGATGTCGTGGGCCAGGCCGTGGAGCGTCCGCACGCGGTAGCCAACGCCGGGCAGCAGACCTAGTTCCCGGATAAAGCCGTTGACCCGGCTGATAAAGTTGTTCACCGCCGAGTTGACCAGAGTGACGATCAGCACTTCCTGGTCGTCGTCCTCCAGGCGAGTGGCGACGAGCTGGGCGGCCAGGTAGGAGAGGATGTGCGTCTTGCCGCTGCCGGGCACGGCCGAGACGCCCATCTTGCCGCTGCTATATTCGAGGATCTTTTTCTGACTGGGCCGGGGTTGGAGCATAGGCACTTCTCGGTTTCAGTCGCTGCTACTATCTGCAGTTGGCTTGCACGTAGCCCCTGGAGGGGAATTTCCCTGTGCGACAGTCGAAACATCTGGGGCGCTCTTGGCCATAGTAGGCTCCCAGGTCTGCAGCAATCTCGCGTATCATGGTTTCTATATCCTCATCTGAAGCATCGGCCAATGCCAGTCTCCCCTTGATTTGAACGTTCGGGTCATGGCTTATCTCCTGGCGAGATGATGGGAGCATCATCGTTTTGAGTTGCTCGCAACACCCGCTGGATCACCCGCAACAGTGGCCCCTTCTGCTCATAGCCCTGCTCGCCCAGGTCACTGATGCCCAGGTAGACCTTTTTGCGACAGCGGCGCAGCAGCCCCATCGTCCAGCGATACAACGCCGCCTGCCGGGCCTCAAACTCGTCGGCGTCGGACCACACCTCGTCGGCCTTTTCCCTGGCCCAGCGACGGGTCAGCACGTAGGGATGGGTGAGAGGCTGGTAGATCCGTTCCCACCAGGCGTTGCTACCCGCCTTGAGCCAGAACTGATAATCCACCGGGCGGTTGCTCATGAGAAAGGTATAAGCCGGGGCCAGTAGCACGGCGTCCTCCGGCTGGGCCTGCCAGGGGGCGACGTACTGCGCCGCCAGCACGCCGCGATCCACCATCTCGACGTAGGCTTTGCCTGGCGATTCGCCCTCAAACGTGGCGCCGCCCAGCGCGCGGCGGAACTTGGCCGCCGACTCGATCAGGTTGGCCGTCACCTGACCAGCATCGTAGTCTCCGTGGAAGCCGTAGTCCGGTTGGGAGAGTAACTCGCTGAAAAGACGAGTCCAAAAGTGATCCAACGCAGTCTCTTCACCAGAGACGTAATCGGCCAGCCAGGCGTGCAGGTCCTCGAAACGTTCGCCCAGGCGGTAGCCGATGCGAGTCTGCATCTCGGGGCGGATGTCGTCAAAGGTGCTCAGTGTCGGGCGGCCCTCATGCACGCGGTAGGTGATCTCGGTCAGCAGGCGGGCGCGCACCAGGTCAAGGCCGGCGATGGCCTGCACCACCGCCTGGGCTACGTCCTGTTTGTGCGGCGCACGTTCCCACTGCGGGTGCGCCAGCGCGGCCAGGGTCAGCAGACAACGGGCGGCCGGCTCCTCGCGCAGCGCCCGCGACGGCCGGTGCGACCAGGACCGGACCCCCCATTGGGTCAGCTTGTCGGTCATGGAGAAGCGCAGCGCGTCGGAGAGAAACGGAGCCAGGACGACGATTTCCCCCGGCGAGGTCCCTTCTTCGTGCACCAGCCGGGAAATCTCGTCGGCGGCCCAATCGAGCATCTGCGGGTGAAAGCGCAACGATTGCTGAGGGTGAACCAGTACCTTGTAAACGTCTCCCCGGCGCACCTCGGCCGGGCGATTCAAGGCACGACCGATTTCGTAGCCGAGCGCTTCCATATCCGGCGGGGTGACGTGCGACTCGTCCAACCGGATGTGCTCGTCACACAGATCGCGCAGCGCGTAACCGCCTTCCGTGTCGGCCCCCAGGAAGACGCGATAGCCGCCGTCGTGATCGTAGACCAGCAGCGCGCTCGCCAGCTCCGGGCGGGAGAGCCAGGTGCGCAGCAGGTCGTGGGCCGCCGGCGTGTCTTCTTCGACGTTATCCACAATGAGATGCCGGTACTGCTCGAACAGGTAGCCCCGAAAGATCGGCAGCGGCAGCAGATCGCGAAAGAAAACCTCGATCTGGAGAGAAAAGTCCAGCAGACTGTGCGCCAGGCAGTACTCACGGAAGCGGACTGCCACCGTCTGCGCTTCGTCGTAGACGCGCTTGCGACTACTCTCGCCGCCCCAGGCCCGCTTGAGCCGCACGGCGACTTCCTTGTGCGAGAAGCCGACCACCGCCGCTTTGTTGAGGTTGTCCAGCACCTGGCTCACCAGCCGGTTGCGCCGGATGGTCACGCCGTCAAAGTAGCCCTCGGCCAGCAGTGGATCGATGACCCGATCCATAAAGTACTGAGCCGTTTCCAGGGTGAGAAAGATCGGCGGGGCATTTGGCTGGGTGAAACCGGCGTCGGCGGCGACCAGCGGCCAAAAGAGGTCGAGGCTGCGGCGTGCCAGGCCGCCGACGGTGAGCACCGTCAACGGCTCGCCGGACGGCGTCTCTGGCGAACGGAGCGCCTCCAGGTAGGGCGCAGCCAGCGTGCGCTGCGGCGTCAGCACCAGGATGCTCCCGCCTGGGACGCCGGTAGTCAACAGATCCAGCATCCACCTAACGGCCCGCGTCGTCTTGCCACTGCCAGGAGGGCCTTCGAGGAACGCTTTTTGACTGAGCGATGCATTTCGAGTATAATCCGACATAAGGAACTCTGGTCTAATGGCAAATGACCCGGTGACCTAAACTTTCCATCTCACCATGCGGCTTGGACCGGCAGATACCTGGAATGGAGGTGATCCTATGGAAGCTGTGACCTACAAGCAGCGGCTTTTGAAAGAGATTGATAGTCTTTCTGAGCGAGACCTTGAGCGAATCTACAAACTTCTAACCCTTATCCGCCTCGAATTCCTGGAAGCTGACGACGAAGCACGTTATTACACCGAGTCCTGGATCCAGGCTGAGCGCGAGGCGACGGAAGCGTATCAACGGGGTGGACTTGAAGCCTTTGACAGCGTGGATGAGATGATGGATGCTATCCTTGTAGAGCGGGAAGAATGAAGCTGATACCCTCCCCCCGCTTTCGCAAGAGCCTACGTCGGCTAGACCGCATCACCCAAGAGCGCGCCCGGCGTAAGTTAAAGCTGTTTCTCGAAAACAAATCTCACCCCTCGTTACGCTACAAGACTGTCCAGGCTCTGAGGCATGAAGCCCCGCCAGTTAAGGAAATCTCGATCTCGATGAGCATCCGCATCACGCTACAAGAGTTCGAGGATCACATCTATCTGCGAAACATTGGCGGACACGAGATTCTCCCCTGAGTCACGTTGCCTTGCTTCCAGCTTGCTTTGCCAGTACCTCTACGTGCTGCTCCGGGTCCACGTTCCCTCCGCTGACCAGCACACCTACGACCCTCCCTGCACAGGCGACCTTGCCGGCCAGCAACGCCGCCAGCCCTACGGCGCCCGCCCCCTCGATCACTTCTCGGTGGACGCGGTAGGCGTAGGCCATGGCCCGCTCGATCCCGGCCTCGCTGACCAGCAATATCTCGTCGGTGACTTGTTTCACCAACGGCACAGTGATGGAACCGGCCTCTACCGGCCCCGCCAGGCCGTGGGCCAGGGTGGGACGGTGGGTCACAGTGTCCATGTCGCCGCCGTAAAAGGCCGTGTGGAGGGCTGCCGAGGCCGCTGCCTGCACGCCGACGACGCGCACGCCCGGCTTTAGTGCCTTGGCCGCCAATCCCACGCCGGAGATGAGACCCCCGCCGCCCACGGGGACCAGCAACAGATCGAGTGACGGGCTCTGCTCCAGCCACTCCAGGGCCAGCGTGCCCTGCCCGGCGATGATCTCGGCGTCATTGTAGCCGGAAACCCAAACGGCCTCGGAATTCCGCGCGGCGGCCAGGGCAGCATCCTCGGCCGCGCCGTAGCCGCCGGACACCGTCACTATCTCTGCGCCGAGCCGGGCCATGCCGCGCAGTTTCTTGCGCGGCGTGTCGTCCGGCACATAGATCGCCGCGTGCAGGCCGCACAGCCGCGCCGCGTAGGCTATGCCCTGGCCGTGATTGCCCGACGAAGCGGCGATCACGCCGCCGAAAGCGCGTTCCGGCGCCAGCGGGAGGAGCTTGTTCAACGCGCCACGCAGCTTGAAAGAGCCGGTCGTCTGGCGGTTCTCCCATTTGAACCAGACCTCGGCATCGAGTTCCCGGCCCAGGGCCTGGTCGCGGGTCGTGGGCGTCCGCGCGATGTGGGAGGCGATCTGCTGGCGGGCAGCCTGGATGTCGTCAAGGGTCATCGTCTTCATAGGGGGCACCTCCTATCGGGCTTCATTGTACCCGCCATTGCTCAAGATGTCAATTGGCAAGAGCAGCAGGACGAATCGAATGGACTCATGCGGAGCCGACCGATGCCATCCGGCAGCAACCCGTACAACGCCACCGGCTCGGGCGTCCCATCACCAGCGAGAGTAGAGTGCAACTTTACGAGCAACATCGCGTAGAGATAATAGTTCGTAGCTTTATAGGCGCGGAACGTTCGCTTGGAATGACGCGGAAATTCAATCCAACGAAGAAGAGAATAGCGAGGAGGCAATCATGGACTATGGCAAGGTTATCGGTCGTGCCTGGAAGATCACCTGGCGCTGGAAAGTACTGTGGGTCTTTGGCTTCCTGGTTGGCCTGGGGCAGGGTGGTTCCGGGGGCAGCAACAACTTTAGATGGGTTGAGGACAGGTGGCGCGGCTTTGGGTTCGTGGAACGCATCCCGCCGGGGGTGGTGGTCCTTCTCATCGCGTTGGTCTGCGTGGGCCTGCTCGTCGGCATCGTCTTGTGGGTGCTGTCGGTCATGGGGCGGGGAGCGCTCGTCGGCGGGGTGCAGCAGGTGGAGGAAGAAGGCTCCACCGACCTGGGCCGGGCGTGGGGCGTAGGCGTGCGCCGCTTCTGGACTCTGTTCGGCATCAGCGTCTTGACCGGTTTGCCGATCTTTATCCTGGCGCTGCTGACCGTCGCCGCCTTCGTGGGGCCTATCCTGGCTGAGGTCGGCATCAGCGCCGGGAGACAAGAGCCAACGGGCATCTTTGCCCTGTCGTGCCTCTGCGGCGCGCCGATTTGCTGTGCTACCATCATGGTGGCCATCGTGCTGTCGCAGATTCGGATGTACGCCGAGCGTGCCGCCGTGTTGGAAAGTCTGGGCTGGATGGATGCCTTTCAGCGAGGCTGGCAGGTGCTGCGTGAGAACATTGGCTCCACGGTCGTGTTTTGGCTTGTCTTTTTTGTGATCGGGTTGGTCTTTGCTGCTGTGGTAGGAGGAGGACTGCTAGCTCTCATCGCACCGTTCGTCGTCCTCCTGACCCAGACCGAGCCTGGGTTCTGGATGCTGATCCCGATCTGCGGCGGGGGATTGCTGTTCATGGTGATCGGTGCCCTGGTTGGCTCGGTGGTGCAGACGTTCACCTCGGCTACGTGGACGCTGGCCTACCGGGAAATGGTTGGGCTTAGCACCCAACCAACGGACCTGGAACCGGTCGTCGGGTAGAGCACCCTTTTATCCTGGCCGTCTATCGCTGTCCTCGGCTCAGGATCTTTTCCGCTTCGCGGAGGAAGACCGTCTTCTCTCGTTCACTGCTCGCCAGTTGAGACAACGTCATCCACACGTCAACGCTGCTGTTGTCCAGCAAGGTGGAGGCCAGCAGGTACTTTTTGGCCAGCGACTTGTTTTGCTCGAGGGCAAGCTGGCCTTTCTGACGCAGCCACTCGGCGTCTTGCTTCAGGTCTTCGACGGTGGGCGGGTGAAGGGGAGCGGTTGGCGGCATAGCCACCGCCCCGGCGACAGGTTCTGGCGCGGGGGGCAACGGTGAGGGTAAGGGCGATTCGGCGGGTTCGGGCTTGCCAGGTTCAGCTTCCAGGAGAATGGCCGGCTTCTGGCGCGGTTCCCGTTGCGCCCGGGCTACACGATTGGAGATCTCCCGCTCCACGGCGCTCACACTCGCCGGGTCGTAAAGCACATAATCTTCTGCGCCTGGGAATAGCTGCACGCTCACGGGATGAAGGGAAATCTGTGCCAGCAGGTCATCGTGCACCCGGCGCTGGCGCCCTTCGACCGCCTTGGCTAATTTGCCCAGCCATTCGCCGTGCTTCTGATATTCGGTGCCCAAAATCAGGCGCAACGGCTTGATGCGAGTCCCTGGTCCTGCTAGCTGATAGCTGATCTCCGGCTGCAAGTTGGCGTGTCCTGACTGATCGCGCACAAAGGTGCCCAGCAGCCAGACCAACGACACGCCTTCCACGGCCAGCGTTATGTCCACTATCCTGACCAGCTTTTGCAGGATGATCTGCCATTCCACTTCCACCAGCGGTGCGTAGGAGATGACAGGCAGGTAGGAACGCCCTCGCCGGGTAGCCATCATCCGCACGTGGGCGCGGAGGTCATCGTGCGGCGGCAGAACGTCGGACGCTTCCATCGTGGGCGCGTCGGTTTGCAGCGCCGCCACCGCCGACCAGAACGCATGGGCCAGGTCTTTACCGTATGGCTTTATGCCCTTGGTGATGTCTATTGAGGGGTCCAGCAGGATCTGCTGGCTCATCTGCTCAGTCTGCCCCGACATCATGTGCATGGCCACGATCTCCCAACGACGGGTGAATCGCTGCTGGAGGTCATGCACCTGATCCCTACGCATTGTTGGGGACAGCGCCGGGTCCAACAGCAAGTCCAGCCATTCGTTCAGGGAGGTGACCACTTGAGACACCGGCAAAGACGAGGTTTTCTCAGAAATATAGGTCATTGCTGCCTGCCATTGTTGGACAAGCTCGGGCCAGGAAGCGGGCAAATTGTCAGTAGACATGGTAACACCCTCCGCGCGTTTAGAGACGACCAGGACGACACGAGTGATGTCTGGATTATATCAGGATTTGGCTCACCTGGCAAGGATAGCATAACCAACAAGGGCGCCGTATCGAACAGGCACGGCGACTTTGACTATCTCCGGAGATGCCCTCTCATTTTTTACTGGTGCGAGCCAATTTCTCCCTCAACGCAGCGACGTTGGCGGCGACGCTGGCCTGCCGGCTAAAGATGGCTGACCCGGCCACCAGCACTGTCGCGCCGGCGGCCACGACCTGGGCAGCGTTGTGCGGTTTAATGCCGCCGTCCACCTCCAGCTCCACCTGTGTCAGTCCACGCTCATCCAACATCCTGCGCAGGCGCGCAATTCTGGCCGTGCTACCGGGAATGTAGGACTGGCCGCCCAAGCCGGGGTTGACCGACATGACGAGCACCAGGTCTGCGTCGGGCAGTGTCTCTTCCAGCGCTGCCAGGGGTGTGGCCGGCTTGAGGGTAATGCCAACCCTGACCCCCAGCCCTTTGATCTGCTGGACGGTGCGGTGGAGAGAGGGACAGGCCTCCACATGGACGGTGAGGATGTCGGCCCCGGCTTTGGCAAAGGCCGGGATGAGGCGCTCCGGCTGCGCGACCATCAGGTGCACGTCCAGCGGCAGGGTCGTGACAGGTCGCAGGGCACGGACGACGGGTGGGCCGATCGTCAGATGGGGTACAAAGTGGCCATCCATCACGTCCACGTGGATCCAATCCACACCGGCCGTCTCTGCTTCTTTGATCTGCTCACCCAGCCGGCTAAAGTCAGCAGAAAGGATAGATGCCGCGATTTTGACGTTCATGACGCTCGCTCCAGGACGCGGGTGCCTTCTGGACCGGCTACGATGACGGCGCTGGCCATGTCCAGAAAGAGGCCGTGCTCGACGACGCCGGGCCGGTCGGCCAGGTTGCGAGCCAGGGCATAGGGGTCGGCGATGCCGTCGGGAAACCAGCAGCGCGCCAGGTAGTTGCCGTTGTCGGTCACGATGGGCACGCCATTTGCCTCTCGCCACAACCCGGCGCGGCAGCCCAGGGTGTTGAGCCATCGCACGTGGGCGTCTGCGCCAAAGGGGACGATCTCCACCGGCAGGGGGCCACGACTGCCCAGGCGCGGCACCACCTTGGTCTCATCCACGACCACCAGGAAGCGATCGGCGTGCACCTCGACGATCTTTTCGCGGAGCAGCGCCCGCCCCAGGCCCTTGATCAAATTGAGGGCCGGGTTCACTTCGTCGGCGCCATCCACCGCCAGGTCTAGATGGAGATGGTCAGACAGGGTGGCAAGAGGGATACCCAAGGCGCGGGCACGGGCCGCTACCCCCTCGGAGGTGGGCACACCAGCGATGTCTCGCAATTCTCCCCTTTGCAACTGTTCTCCCAGCATGTCAATAAAGTGAGCGGTAGTGGAGCCGCTGCCCAGTCCCAGGATCATACCGCTACGGACGTAGGTCAAGGCACGGTTAGCAGCCTGCTGTTTGAGATCCATGCTTCTACTCCAAGACCTCCAACGCGTGGGCGATCAGTCGGTCGGTTTCGCCGTACACAGGCGATGCTTCTTCTATCTTGTTCATCTCTTAGCCTCACAGGTACCCCCTTTGCCCACTTGCTAGACACACGAGAACCCACCTTTACACCTTGTTTCAGGGAGTGGCAGGTATTGCAGGGCGGACCTGGGACAAGTATATCACAACATTCCAGCAGCGTAAAGCCAGGCATGTAACAAGCCGCCTTAATCAACCAAACCTTTGGTAGATTAAGACTTGACAGACGGAGAAATTCGTGCGATAATATCATCAGCCAAATATCCCCATCAAGATTGACAAGTTTCCTGACAACGATAATGGGTGGCTTGTGCACCCTCCGTTGCAGGGAAGACTAAACGATGGTATAATGCCGCCGAGATTTCGACGACGGGGCCTCTCTCCAGCACAGCGAGGACATTAGATTAGAAAGGGGGCCATACCACATTATGGACTTCGGCTGGACACAGGAACAGGAGGTGTGGCGGCGCTCGGTGCGCGAATTCGCGCAGGAGAAAATCGCGCCGCGCGTGCGCGAAATTGACTCCTCCGGCAAGATTCCGAGGGATATCATCAAAAGCATGGCCGACCTGGGCCTGCTGGCGCTGACCGCTTCCGAGGAGTACGGCGGCACGGGCGCCGACTGGACGATGGCTGCCATTGCCGCCGAAGAGCTAGGTCGCGCCGACATCAGCCTGGCCATCCCGCTGCTTTACCTGGTAGAGGCCGCCTGGGGATTCATCGTTGACCGCTACGGCACAGAGGAACTCAAGGCGACTTATTTGCCCACAGTCACCGCGGGCGAGGCTTTCCTGGGCATCGCTACCACCGAACCCTCTGGCGGATCGGACATTGTCGACGCCTGCCGCACCAAAGCAATCAGGGACGGCGACGAGTGGGTGCTCAACGGCGAAAAGACATTCATCAGCGGCGTGGCCGAATCCAACGCCTGGGGCGGCATCCACCTGACGTTGGCCCGCACTCACTTTGACAAGGCCGCTGAACACAAGGCGTTTACCTTTTTCGCTGTTCCCGTTCGAGACAGACCCGGTATCACCACCACGCTGTTCGAGGACATGGGCTGCATGGGTATCTCTACTGGCGGATTCGCCATGGAAGACGTGCGGGTGCCGGTGTCGCACCAGGTAGGCGAGTTCAACCGGGGGTTCTATCACGCCATGGAAGGCTTTTCGGCGGCGCGGGTGCTCATTGCCGCCACCTGTGTGGGTGCAGCCGAGGCGGTGCAGCAGATGGGCATCCAGTACATCAAAGAGCGCGCCGCCTGGAAGCGCCCCCTGGCCTTCTACGAGGGTATCCAGTTCCCGCTGGCTGAGCAGTACACCGAGGTTGAAGCCGCGCGCCTGATGGCCTATAAAGCGGCCTGGATCATGGATAGAATGTACCAGGAGAATCGCTTCGACCATCACGACGTGGCGCTGGCGGCGGCCATGGCCAAGTTGAAGGGCCCGCTCGTCGGCTTTGATGTTATGAACGAGGTGGCTAACTGGTTCGGCGCACTGGCTTACACCAGAGAGTCTCCCATCGAGATGGGCATCCGGGGCATTCGCTCCTACTCTATCGGCACCGGAGGCACGATCAACGTCATGAAGCTGATCATCGCCCGCGAGTTGCTGAGCGCGGAGCTCTTTCCGTATCGGCAGTAAGTATAATCTCAAAGAGGAGACGCTCGTGGCTGAGTTTGAACCACCACCATTGTCACCGAGATGGTCGAGTTTCTCAAGGAAAAAGGGCCGAGTCCACTAAAGGGGGGGGTGGGGGCAATCTAATCTAGGCACGCAATAGAATGGCACGGCGAAGTGGCTGTACCCTCGTCGAGGAGGTAAAGGTACATGACAGTACACGCAACACTGCCGGTGAAGGAATCCGCACCGGAGACAGCAAAAGAACTCCTGGGGGCCATGTTGGAAAAGGGCGTGGTAGACGCCCTCCTTGTGCCCTGGCAGTTGCCGGCCAGGGACAACGTGGCCTCGTTGCTTATTAGTGACTCGGGCAAATTGGAGGGGGCGATACCCGACTCAACCACATGATCACCTCCTGCGTAGGCTGCGGCGTCTGCCCGTCCGATATTCCGGTGGCCACCATTTTCCACACGGTAGGAGATAAAACGCAGGCGATCTTTGATTACACCCCCGGCCTCAGCCTGGAGGACGAGGTGCTACTGACTACCTTCCGCGAGGACGAGTTGACCGAGTTGGGTGAGCGAGGTAGCCATGAGCTCAAGCTGGTCGAGTAGGTGGTCAGGGTGGTTAGGGGTCAGGTGGTCAGCAGGAGGCGTGACATGGTCAATCGAGTAAATGGAGAGGCAGCGGCACTGGTGATCGGCGCGGGCATCGCGGGGATGCAGGCGTCGTTGGACATTGCCGGCGCTGGCTTCAAAGTCTACCTGGTGGAGCAAGAAGCGAGCATTGGCGGGCGGATGTCACAATTGGACAAGACCTTCCCCACGCTGGACTGCTCTTCTTGCATCTTGACACCCAAGATGGTGGATGTATCGCGGCATCCCAACATCGAATTGATGACCTATTCGGAAGTCGAATCGGTAGAGGGAGAGGCTGGCGCGTTCCGCGTGCGGGTGCGGCAGAAGGCTCGCAGCGTGGATTTTGACGTTTGCACCGGCTGCGGCTTCTGCCAGGAAAAATGTCCCAAGCGGGTGCCTTCCGAGTTCGACGTGGGCGTCGGGCTGAGAAAAGCGATCTATACACCGTTCCCCCAGGCGGTGCCCAACGTGCCGGTGATTGACCGCGAAAACTGCCTCTGGTTTCAAAGAGGCAAATGTCGCGTTTGCGAAAAGTTTTGTCCCACCGGGGCCATCAACTACGACCAGGAAGACGAATTTGTGGAGATCGAGGCCGGCACCATCGTCGTCGCCACTGGTTTTGACCAGTTTGATCCGACGCGCAAGCCGGAACTGGGCTGGGCGGAGAACCCCAACATCCTCAGCGGTCTCGAGTTCGAGCGGTTGGTCTCTGCCAGCGGGCCTACGGCGGGCAAGATCGAGATCAAGGGTGTGGACGAGATCAAAGACGTGGTGTTCGTCAAGTGCGTCGGTTCCCGCGACCGAAGCATCGGCAACCCGTGGTGTTCTCGCGTTTGCTGCATGTACACCGCCAAACAGGCGCACCTGGTTCACGACCGGCTGCCCACAGCCAACGTCACCGTCTTTTACATAGACGTGCGTGCCTTTGGCAAAGGTTATGAGGAGTTTTACGACCGCGTGCGGGAGGAGGGCATCGTCTACCGGCGGGGCAGCGTCTCCGAGATCTACAGGCGCAGAGGGCGGCTGGTGGTGCGCGCCGAGGACACGCTCTTGGGGCGACCGATGGCGGTAGAGGCCGACCTGGTGGTGCTGGCCACCGGCATGACGCCCCGCGCCGACGCCGCACAGGTGGCCGAGATGCTGGGGCTGAAGCAATCGGCCAGTGGCTTTTTCGCCGAGGCGCATCCCAAGCTGCGGCCCAACGACAGTGGCGTGCCAGGTATCTATCTGGCCGGTGCAGCCCAGGGGCCCAAGGACATCCCGGACACTGTATCCCACGCCAAAGGGGCCGCTGCGTCGGCGATTGTGTTGCTTTCCAGGATGAAAAGATCCCAGACTGGCCGGGCGGAACTGGCGCAAGCTGAAGTCGTGGCGGTTGCACGAGCATAGACGGACAAAATAGCGGTCTTTCGCAAGGGTGGGAGGCCATAACTGATGTTGGAAGAAGCCCAAGCTCTCATTGAAAACCTGGCCCTGCTGGAGTGCATCCAGTGCGGGCGTTGCACCGGCGGCTGCCCGGTGTCGCTCAAGACGGTGCTCAACGTCCGGCGATTGATCTATGACGTGCTGCTAGACAGCATGGCGGTGGACGCGCACCCCGAATTGTGGGACTGCACCACCTGCACCACCTGTTCCGTCCGCTGCCCCAAGGAGGTCAACCCCGCCGAGTTGATCGTCGGCCTGCGGACGGTGCTGGTAGACAACGGGCGCATCCCGCCGACGGTGCGCGACGCCCTCAAGAGCATCGGCATCCGGGGTAACCCGCTCAACATGTCGGCCGAGGATCGCGCCGTCTGGGCCGACGACCTGGACGTGCCCCGCATCCTGGACGAGCCAGCGGACATCCTCTTGTTCGTCGGCTGTTCGCCCTCTTACGACCCCCGCGCCCAGGTGGTGAGCCGGGCGCTGGTCCAGGCGCTTCGTGCTGGCGGCGAGGGCTTTGGTATCCTGGGCGAAGAAGAATTCTGCTGCACCCACGAGGCCCGGCGCATGGGCGAGAAAGAAATGTTCGAGGGCACCGTCGAGATGTACGAGGAGATCTTTGAAGAGGCCGAGTTCCAAAAGCTGGTGGCCATCTCGCCCCACTGTTTCAACACCTTCAAGAATGAGTATGGCGTGGGTTTCCCGGTGGAGCACTATACCCAGGTCATTGCGCGGCTGATCAAAGAGGGTAAGCTGGAACTCAAGAACGAGGTCAACCTGAAAGTGACCTACCACGACCCCTGCTTCCTGGGCAAAGTCAACGGCATATTTGATGAACCGCGCGACATCTTGAAAGCCATCCCCGGTGTCGAGTTTATCGAAATGGATCGCGTCCGCGAGCGGAGCCTCTGTTGCGAGGGTGGCGGCGGGCGCATGTGGTCGGAGGGCACCAACGTCGAAGAGCGTCTGGCTGCTGAGCGCGTCGAGGAGGCGCTGGACACCGGCGCGGACGTACTGGCTGTCGCCTGCCCTTTCTGTTTGCTGACGCTAGAGGATGCAATCAAGGTCGGCGGTTACGAGGATCGCCTGCAGGTGCTGGACATCATGGAGTTGGTGGCCAAGGCAATGGAGACATAATCATGGCTCGAGTCGGCGTCTACGTATGTCATTGCGGCATCAACATCGCGGCCACGGTGGATGTGACGGCGGTGCGGGATTTTGCCGCAAAGCTGCCCTACGTGACCGTGGCCCGCGATTACCAATACATGTGCTCTGACCCCGGCCAGGCGCTGATCAAAGAGGACATCCAGAGCGAGGACCTGGATCGGGTGGTGGTGGCTTCCTGCTCCCCCCAGATGCACGAGCTGACGTTCCGCGCAACGGTTCAGGAGGCAGGCGAAAATCCTTACCACCTGGAAATGGCCAATATCCGTGAGCAGTGTTCCTGGGTGCACAGCGACAAGGCGGAAGCGACGGAAAAGGCCAAGCAACTGGTCGCCGCGGCGGTCAACAAGGCGGTGCTGTTGGAAGAGCTGTTCGATCGCGAGGTGGGCGTCATCCCGGCAGCGCTGGTCATCGGCGGGGGGATCGCCGGCATGAGCGCCGCACTGGACATCGCCGATGCCGGGTTCAAGACCTACCTGATCGAGCGCTCACCCAGCATCGGCGGGCGCATGGCCCAACTGCACAAAACTTTCCCCCGCCTGGACGACGCCGGCGACATGCTGGCCGAGGTGACGAAGCGAGTTGGCCAGCATCCCGACGTCGTCCTGCTCACGAATACGCAGGTGGAGGAAGTGGAAGGCTACATCGGTAACTTTGAAGTCACGGTGACGCAGCGTCCCCGCTACGTGGACGCCGATCGCTGCACCGCCTGCGGCGAGTGTGTGTCCGCATGCGTACTGGCCGGTCAGATTCCCGACGAACATAACCTGGGCTTGAGCAAACGAGGCGCCATCTACCGGCCCTTTCCCGGCGCGGTGCCTTCTACCTACGTGATTGACGCCGCGCACTGTCTGTTCGTCAAAGATGGCGCCTGCGGCGACGCGCCCGCCTGCGCCGCCGCCTGCCCGGAGAACGCCATCGTACTCAACCAAAAGCCCAAGACGGCGACGCTGAATCTGGGCACGATCATCGTCGCCACCGGCTACGACCTGTTCGACCCACACCTGGAGCCGGAGCTGGCCTATGGCGTCTATCCCAACGTCGTCACCGGCCTGGAGTTCGAGCGGCTGACCGACCCCGACGGCCCTACCGGTGGCGAGATCTGCGTCAACGGTCAGAAGCCGCAAGACGTGGTCTTTATCCACTGCGTCGGATCGCGGCACAAGGGCAACCTGGACTATTGCTCGCGCATCTGCTGCATGTACACGGCCAAGCAGGCCCACCTGGTGCGCCAGGCGCTGCCCGAGGCGAACGTCACCGCCTTTTACATGGACGTGCGCGCTTTTGGCAAGGGCTTCGAGGAGTATTACGATCAGGTGCGGGGCGAGGGCGTGCGCTACCGCCGGGGCAATCCTTCCGAGATATACCGTGACCGCAAAACCGGCAAGCTGATCGTCCGCGCCGAGGACACACTGATGGGCGAAGCAGTTGCCGTGCCGGCCGACCTGGTTGTGCTGGCCACGGGCATCAAAGCCCGGGAGGACGTCCACGAGGTGGCAAGACTACTCAAACTGGCCCGCTCCGCCGACGGCTTTTTCGCCGAGGCGCACCCCAAGCTCCGCCCGGTGGACACCACCAGCGACGGCGTCTTTCTGGCCGGCACCTGCCAGGCGCCTAAGGACATCCCCGACACGGTTGCCCAGGCCAAAGCGGCCGCCTCGTCGGCGTTGATCCCACTCAGCAAAGGTATGGTCAAAGTCGAGGCCATCACCAGCATTGTGAACGAGGAGATCTGCGCCGGCTGCCGCCTATGCGAGTACAACTGCACTTATGGCGCGCTGGCTATCCACCCGTGGAAGCACGTCATGACTGTCAACTCGGCGCTGTGCAAAGGTTGCGGTGCGTGCGCCACGGCCTGCCCGTCGGGCGCCATCTCGCTGCAGCACTTTACGGCCGATCAGACGCTGGCCATGATTGAGGCGTTGCTGGATTAGAGGCGCCATCGGGGAGCGTGGCTTGCGCGTTGAGAAGGAGTTTCAAGAGGCTGATCGCGTCATAACCGCGAAGGAGATCCTGAAGCTGCTCTAAAACAAAACTAATCGGGGGGTTCCGTCTAGCGGAAGCAATCCCTGCCTGAGCGCCAGGACGTGCCGGGCGGGTCAACAGGGCACCCGATCTTGCCCCAATTGTAGCACAAGTTGCCGTGGTGTCAATTGTTTTGGATATTGCGGCACTTGGCAAGTTTGGCGGCATCGCGCTGTAACCAGACAACTTGTTCACGTAGAGCACCTGTTTTTCCCTCCACGGAGGTCCTGATGGAAAGGTTGTGTTTCGATTTTGAGTACGAATGGGAACCTTTCACAGTCGCAGGCAGACATCTTACTTTTGCCGGACATCGAACTGCTAGACTCTATGAAAAACAATGCAGTCACTGGGGCGCAGCAGTTTATAAGTGGGAAGGCCCGCTCACGAAAGGCCCACATGTTGGCAAAACCGGAATCCTGATTGGAGAGACCAACAACATCAGGCAACGCATCAAGCAATACATCAAGGGTACTCAAAAGCATGGAAATGCTTATTGGCGCGAGAATTTTATGGCAAAGGGAGATGTATGGCTCTACATCCTAAAACTCGAGCAAGCAGCACTTTGGATTCAAGAATCAAACCCTATTGTTTTTGATCTCCAGGATTTATCCAGTGGTATTAGGCGCGTTGTATATGAACAACTGCTGATTATGCGCGAAAGTGAGTTGAATCGTCCTAATGTTTGGCTTGTGAACCGGAAAAAGTGATGAGAGTCCGAGAAACCATCAGGGAATTCAAACAGGAAATCAAGAATCTCTATGGCCCGAGGTTGAAGGATGTTATCCTCTATGGCTCGTGGGCCAGGGGCGACGCGACAGAGGCATCCGATATAGACTTACTGATCGTTCTTGAAGGCCAAGTCGTTCCTGGCCAAGAGATTGACCGGATGATAGA
>CAYNKW010000021.1:0-7186 GCA_964397845.1 uncultured Anaerolineae bacterium | reverse complement strand
TTGCAGGCACTGGCCCTGGGCTGCGACGAGGCCATCCACCTCAACGACCCGGCCTTCGAGGGCGGCGACGCTTTCACCACGGCGGCTGTCCTGGCAGCGGCGGTCAAAAAAGCCGGTGAGTACGACTTTATCTTCACCGGCAAGCAGGGCGTGGACAACGATAATGCGCAGGTCGGCATCCTGCTGGCCGAGATGCTGGACTTGCCCCACGTCTCGGTCGTCACCAAGCTGGAGGTAACCGAGGACAAAAGCAAGGCGACCGCCCAGCGTGATATCGAGGGAGGCAAGCAGGTAGTGGAAACGCCGCTGCCGGCTGTCTTTTCGGCGCAGAAAGGCATCAACGAGCCGCGCTATCCTTCGTTCCGCGGCATCCGCCAGGCCAGAAAGAAACCCTACACCACCTGGACGGCCGCCGACCTGGGGTTGGACCCGGCGACGACAGGCGCAGCAGGAGCCAAATCGGAGTTGATCTCCGTGGCGCTGCCGCCGGAGCGGGGTGGCGGCCGGATCGTCGCGGGCGAACCAGCGGAGGTGGCCAGGAAGCTGGTGCGGCTTCTGCGGGAAGAGGCAAAGGTCATATAGCGAATGGCGAACTGCGAGTTGCGAATTGCAGGTTGCGACTCGCAGGAACATTCTGGACACTGAGGAGGACTAGATGTCAAACAACATGCTGGTTGTTGCAGAAGTGCGCGATGGCGCGGTGAAGAACGTGACTTTTGAGATGCTGGGCAAGGCGGCGGCGCTGGCCGGAGAGATGGGCGGCGTGGCCGAGGCGGCGCTGCTCGGCTGCGGCGTGGCAGGCCAGGCCGATCTGCTGGCCCAGTACGGCGCGGACAAAGTCTATGTGGCCGACAACCCTGCTCTGGAGACTTTTTCCAGTGAGGGGTACACCAACGTACTGACCGGCATCGTCCAGCAGGCCAAGCCGGCGGCGGTTCTTATGGCCGCTTCGGCCATGGGCAAGGATGTGACTCCCCGGCTGGCAGCCCGGCTGGGCGTGGGCCTGGAGTCCGACTGCACTGACTTTGCCATAGACGATGACGGACGGCTGCTGATCACCCGCCCCATCTACGCCGGCAAGATCATCGCCACCGTCAAGCTCAAATCTACGCCGCAGATGGTCACCGTGCGGCCCAACGTGCTGGGCGCACCGGAGCCGGATACGTCCAGGACAGCGACGGTGGAAACGGTGGCCGTGGACGTAGGCAAAGTGCGGGCCAGGGTAGTAGACCTGGTCATGGCCGAAGGCGGCGAAGTGCCCTTGACCGAGGCGACGATCATCGTCTCCGGCGGGCGGGGTGTCAAGGGGCCGGAGGGCTTTGAGCCGATCCGGGCACTGGCCAAGGCCCTGGGCGCCTCAATGGGCTCATCCCGCGCGGCGGTGGACGCCGGCTGGATCGATCACAGCCACCAGGTGGGCCAGACAGGCAAGACCGTCACGCCCAACCTGTACGTCGCCTGCGGCATCTCGGGGGCTATCCAGCACCTGGCCGGCATGAAGACTTCCAAGGTCATAGTAGCCATCAACAAAGACCCTGAAGCGCCTATCTTTAGTTATGCCGATTACGGCATCGTAGGCGACCTGTTCGAGGTGGTGCCGCTGGTGGAAAAGGAAGTCAAAGAATTGCTGGCAGAGTAACAGCACGGCCTCTCAGGTCGTAAAGAAACGAGTAGCAGGTCAGCACCTCGCTACTCGTTTGCTTTCCTTACAGTTCTTCACCCTCCCGATTTTCCTCATCCCAATCGTCGTCTTCTTCCCACCCGTACTGGGATGGATTCCTGCCGTGACGCTCCACGACTCTGGGGTAGCTAATGTCTTTGGCAGCCTCGAGATTGACGTCCACCAGTTGCACCTCGAAGTGATGCTCGTCGCCGTAATCGAACAGGTAGAGGAACCGTATGCGATTGCCCTGCACAAGAATTTTAAGCAGAAATGTGGTATAATATAGACATCCCTTCTCAAAGTGAGGCGAAAGGAGGGTCAGGAATGCGCCGACCGCCGATGCGCTTTGAACGGCCAGGTCAAGAACTGTCACCCTGGACGCCCTGGGTGGCGACGGTCACTGTGGCAGTAGTGCTGCTAGTTATCATCGTGATCGCGGCTACGATGGATGGACTTAGAATCAGGTCAGAGATGTGGGAACAGGAGATCCTAAGGGGCAACGTTCCTGCCCGCGAAACGGTGTATCCTGGGTCTATCCCTGCGCTGCCCACCGTTCTCGCTGCCCCTCAAGGGGGCGAGGAAGTCTCTGGTCTCGAGTCGCCCTTCAAGTCCCTGGCGATGGACACGGTCCTCCGTTCTGGTCCCGGTAGCGAATATGCTATCATAGAAGACCTGGTTGCTGGCGAGCAAGTTCAAGCGCTCACTCAACCCATTGAAATACAGGGACAACAGTGGCAACGGGTGAGGACCGGTGGGGATCAGGTGGGCTGGTGCATGGTCAATGAGCTGATACCCGCTAGTGAGAGGGAGTGAGAGATATGCCTTCCTCCTCCAGGCAGGATCCACGGCACGGCGCGGTGACATCTCCCGCGTTCCAAACGATCTCCCCTGGCATAGATGAACGCGCTGCAACACCGTGGCTGGCGAGTGTCTGGCAACGATACCTTACGCCAGATTTTGTTTCATTACCGTCCGATAACCCCTATCAGTGGTCATCCGACGAGCGGAAGCGCGTCACCAAACACCTCCAGGCGGTCTGGCGGGCCGTACAGACCTATCTCCCCCGCCGGGCCGTCCGTCGCTTGTTGGACGGCCTGGAGCCGGGCGAGATGTGGGGCAAACTGGCCGAAGGGACATTCCTCTTTGCCGACATCAGCGGCTTCACTGCCCTGGCCGATCGCCTTGGCGCCCTGCCCGACGGCACGGAGAAGCTCACCGGGCTGATCAACGGCTATTTCACAGCCATGCTCCAGGTGGTAGCTCAAAGCTATCGCGAGATGGTCGGCAGCGAGTCGGACACCGGTGCTCCCGTTTACGACCTGCTCAAGTTCGGCGGTGACGCGATGCTACTGCTCTTTTCCGGCCTCGATCACGCCCGGCTGGCTGTCCATGCGGCTATACGGATGCAGCAAAAGATGGCTGTCGTCGCCCGGGAAGCCCTGGCATTGGGTGCGGCCTCGCTGAGTATGCACATCGGCGTCAACAGCGGACGCTTTTTGGATGCGCACGTTGGCACGCCCCGAGTCATGAAAAAAGTCGAAGTGGGCCGCACGCTCAACCTGACCGCCAAGGCGGAAAAGATCGCCGAATCGGGCCAGGTTGTCATTGGGCCAGGCACCTATGAAGCCGTGCGAGACTGGGTTGCTGTCCGGCCGATCGCCGACGGCTTTTACCTGGTGGGCGGCAGTTCAGTGAAAAGCGCCAGAAGCGATGCAACTCCTCCCACTCCATCCCCCGACCTTGTGCCTCCCAGTACCCTCGATGACCTGGTTGCATCCCTCGACGCGATGGTGCCTTATCTGCTGCCCGGCTTGCTGGAAAAGATCATCCTCGATCCCCACGCGCCCGTCGTGTGGGCCGATTTGAAACCGGTTACAGTGCTCTTTGCCAATCTGCTGGGCCTGGGCGAAGTGGTAGAGGCCATGGGCGAGGAAGAGGCCGACGAAGTGACCGCCATCCTGGATCGCTACCTTGGCGCGGTGATGGAAATCGTGGCCCGCTACGATGGCACGTTCAACAAGATGGACCTGGCCCAGGAGGGAGACAAACTGCTCATTCTCTTCGGCGCACCACACGCCCACGAGGACGACCCTCAACGAGCCGTGCGCGCAGCTTTGGAGATGCAGGAAGCTTTGCGCCCCTTCACGGAACTGATCACGCTATCGGGTACTTTTTCCCTCCGTCTGCGCGTGGGCATCCACTGTGGCAACGTCTTTGCCGGCAACGTTGGCTCGCCCACGCGCAAGGAATACACCGTCATGGGCGACGCTGTGAACCTGGCGGCCCGGCTCATGACCACTGCTGGAGCGGGACAGATCATTGTCACCCGGGAGACGCAGCGCCGCCTGGGCGATGGCTTTCTCTGCCAGCTCCTCCCCTCTTTGCGTGTCAAAGGCAAACCCGAACCTGTGCAAGCCTATCAGATCACCGGCTTCCGGCAGGAGGGATTTGCCGCCCGACGGGCCGCCCGCCACGGTCAATTGATCGGACGGCAAGGCGAGATGGCGCTCCTCAAAGCCGTCACCGGGCGCGTGTTGGGCGGCGAAGGACAGGTGGTCAGCGTGGTGGGAGACGCTGGTGTGGGCAAATCGCGACTGGTGGACGAATTAGCCGCCCACGCCGAGAGCGTGGGGATGTGCGTCTTGCGCGGCGGATGCGTCTCCTACGGCAACGCCATGGCCTACCTGCCCTGGAGCGAGTTGCTCCGTGGCTTTCTGGGCTGGATTGCCGAGGATACGACATCCCTTCGCCAGGAGAAGCTGCGGGCTGCCCTCGTCGCTGCCGACCCAACCCTGGCCGACTGGGCACCGGTGGTCGCCGGCGTGCTGGGTCTGCTCATGCCGGAAACACCTCTCAGCCGCGCTCTGGATGCCAAACTGCGCAAAGAGCGGTTCTTTGACATTGTGAGCCAGATGTTGGAGTCGCGAGCCAGCGAGTCGCCGCTGCTGCTGATCTTTGAGGACCTGCACTGGGCCGATCCCATCTCGCTGGAACTGCTCGATTACACAGCCCGCAACCTCGGCGACAGTCCTCTCCTGCTGGTGGGTGTTCGCCGGCCCGCCGGCTCTCGACCCCGGTGGGACGATCTGCCGCACCATCAGGCCATCCATCTCGGCGAACTGAGCACCGAGGACAGCCGGGAGCTGGCAGCTTCCCTTCTCCGGCTGCCATCGTTGCCCCCAGCGTTGGAGACCATGATCCTGGAGCGGGCGCAGGGTAACCCCTTTTACGTGGAAGAAGTCGTCCACGTGCTGATAGACCGTGGTCACCTGGTGCCGGAGGACGGAGAGTACCGCCTGGTCGGCGACCTGTCGGCCATAGAGATACCAGATACTATCAGCGGCGTGGTGATGAGCCGCATAGACAGCCTCGATGAGGGGAGCCGCACCGTGCTGCGGGTGGCTTCTGTCATCGGGCGGGTCTTTCCCTATCGCGTGTTGAAACCAACCTACCCCCACCCTATCAGCGACACCGCATTGCGGCGGCGGCTGGAGACCTTGCAGCGGGTGGATCTCACCCCGCTGGAGGAGCCTGAGCCAAACCTGCGGCACATCTTTAAACACATCCTGACCCAAGAAGTGGCCTACGAGAGCTTGCTGCACGCCCGTCGCCGTGACTTGCACGGACAGGTGGCACTCTATTACGAAACAATCCACCGTGAGGCCGGTCTGGAGGAATACTACGACTTGCTGGCCTATCACTTTGGACGCAGCGCCTATCGCGACAGAGCCTTGAAATATGCAATTCGCGCCGGAGACAGGGCCAGGGCGGCTTACGCCAACGACGCGGCCATCCGCCACTACTCGGCGGCACTGCAATTGCTGGAAGAGCAAGGCCAGGCACGTACACTCTGCGGGGCTGATTTGCAGTTCAATCTGGCCGAGGTGTACAATCTCGTTGGGCGTTATGAGGATGCCGTTGCAGGCTATCAGCACGCGATGGAAGTGGCGGGTCGGGATTGGCCGGCTGAGCAGCGGGCGCGAACGTTGCGCAAGATTGGCTGGACCCACCAGTTGCAGGGCCAATATAAGGAAGCCTTGGAATGGCTCCTCCGAGCGAGAAAAGCGGCCGAATCCGATCCCGCCGCTGCCGAATCCCGCCAGATGGCCCGCATCCTGTCCGACATGGGGGGAGTGTACATCCGCAGGTCGGACTTTGCAACGAGCATCAGTCTCATTGAGCAGGCACTGGAACTGTTGGCCCGTTTGCCCGAGGACGCGGATCGGCTGCTTGACGAGGCGTGGGCCTACACTCGCCTGGGCGTAGTTCACAGTCAGCAGGGGAATCTTTGCCAGAGCAGAGCCTTCTTTGAGCAAAGTCTGAGGCTTCGTGGACAGGCTGGTGACCTGGTAGGCGTAGCCACCTTGCACAACAACCTTGGCAACCTTGCTTACTTGCAAGGCGACATTGAGGCAGCGGTCGACTCGTATCAGCGTAGCCTGAGCGTCTGTCACCAGATCGGCTACCGCTACATGATGGCCATGACCTCTAATAACCTGGGCATGGCTTATCAGGTTTCTGGAAATTATCAGCAGGCATTTACATATTACCAGCAAAGCCTACAAATTCGCCAGGAGATAAGCGACCTGCATGGCATTGCCAGCACCTACGACAACCTGGGCATGGCCCATCACCAACGAGGCGATTATGAGAAGGCGATGGAATACCATCATCTCAGCCTGGAGATCAAACGGCAACAAGAGGACTCGTTTCAGATCGCCAACTCCCTGATCAACATCGCTGCCGTCTGCCGTGATCAGGGATATCACGACGAGGCTACTGGCTTTGCGGAAGAGGCGATAGCCATCTTTCAAGAGATAGGCGGGCGACAACATCTGGCCGAGACCTACACCGTGCTGGCCGAGGCTTTGCTGATGAGTGGAGAGCATGCTCGGGCTCATCACTATGCGACTCTGGCCCTGGAGACGGCCGGGGAGATCGGTAGCCAGAGAGACCAGGGCACCGCCGCCCGCGTCCTGGGCGAGGTAGAAATGATCCTCGGCGTGAGCACTGCGCAAGACCGGCTTCGCCAGAGCATGGAACTACTGGAGAAGGTTGGCGATCGCTTTGAGCTGGGCAAGAGCCTGCGCAGCCTGGGGCGCTGCCTAAAGCTCGCCGGGCTCGAGGCGGAAGGGGCTTCCTGCCTGGAGCGTGCTACTCAGACCTTCCAGGATTTGGGCGCGCGAGGCGAATTGAGAAAGATGGTAGATTGGTAAAAGGCTACCAATCTACAAATTTACCAATCTTGTAAGGAGGGAACAATCATGTCTCTTGAAGCGGTGCAAATGATCATTGGGCGCGCGGCAACCGACCCCGAGTTCCGCAAGTTGCTCATTGAGAACGCAGCCAAAGCCTGCCAGGACTACGATCTGACGGGGGACGAACTGGCAGCCCTGGAGGCGCTGGACGGCGAGAGCCTGGAGGCTTTTGCTGGCAAGTTGCCTGACCGCATCACCAAAGGCGCAGGCAGTGGGATGGGCATCGGATAGACGGTGGGGGAACCCTTGCGAAGGTTTGGAGGCA
>CAYNKW010000020.1:29110-31182 GCA_964397845.1 uncultured Anaerolineae bacterium | reverse complement strand
TTGATGGGCTCCAACATGCAACGTCAGGCCGTGCCCTTGATCACGCCGGAGGTGCCCATCGTCGCCACGGGCATGGAGTTCCAGGCAGCCATAGACTCGGGGCAGGTGATCCTGGCCGAAGAGGATGGCGAAGCCATCAACGTAACAGGCGATCACATTGTCGTCGCTGGCCAGAGTGGCCCTCGCTCTTATGCGCTGCGCAGGTTTACTCGATCCAATCAGAGCACCTGCATTGACCAACATCCGATTGTCACCAAGGGCCAGCACGTCCGCAAAGGAGACGTGTTGGCCGATAGCTCCTCCACCGATTACGGTGAGTTGGCTCTTGGCCAAAACGTGTTGGTCGCTTTCATGTCCTGGGAAGGATACAATTACGAGGACGCCATCATCATCAGTGAGCGGTTGGTGCGAGAGGATAAATTCACCTCCATTCACATCGAAAAGCACGAAGTGGAAGCCCGCGACACAAAGTTGGGCCCCGAGGAGATCACCCGTGACGTTCCTAACGTGGGCGAGGATGCACTGAAGGATATCGACGAAGAAGGCATCATCCGCATCGGCGCTGAGGTGGGGCCAGGCGACATCCTGGTGGGCAAGATCACCCCTAAAGGCGAAAAGGAGTTGACACCAGAGGAGAAACTGTTGCGGGCTATATTTGGTGAGAAAGCTCGCGAAGTAAAAGACTCCTCTCTGCGCCTGCCCCACGGCGAGAAGGGCAAGGTAGTGGACGTCAAAGTGTTCACTAGGGAAGAGCATCGCGACTTGCCTGCTGGCATAGACAAGATGGTGCGCGTCAGTGTGGCTCAACGGCGCAAGCTCACCGAGGGGGACAAGATGGCCGGGCGTCACGGCAACAAAGGCGTCATTTCAAAGATTGTGCCCATCGAGGACATGCCTTTCTTGGAAGACGGAACGCCCGTTGACATTATCCTCAACCCGCTGGGTGTGCCGGGGCGCATGAACATCGGCCAGATTCTGGAAACTCACCTGGGTTGGGCAGCGGATCGTCTGGGTTTTCGCGCCATTTCGCCAGTGTTCGACGGTGCTGATGAGGTAGAGATCTCGGCGGAGTTGGGCCGAGCGTGGATGACCGATAAAGCCTGGAAGGAGAGCTTTGAGCGTGCCTGGGCACGACTCGATGAACTGGAACTTTCCGGCGAAGAGTTTGAAGATGACGAAGAGGCGCGTCGATTTTACCTGGCCGAATGGCTGAGAGACTTGGGATACGATGAGGAAACCCTTGCGCAGAACGATGTCTATGCGCGGCAAGCCGTGCTGCGGGAATGGCTGCGAGAGCAAGGTTACGATCCAGATAACTATCTGAGTTTCCCAGGCATGACACCGAGGGGGGTGTCGCCCCGCCAGGCCGATGAGTTGGCACAGGTAGTTTGTCTTCGCCTGTGGTTGAAAGAGCAGGGGGAAGACGTGACCCATGTGGCCGATGAGGACACAGAGTTCTTGGCTGGGCAAGTCGCTCTACAAAAAGGCATTCCTCTACCCACCCACGGGAAAGTGATTCTCTACGATGGCAAGAGGGGCGAGCCGTTTGACCAGCCCGTCACGGTGGGCGTCATTTATATGATGAAGTTGGCGCACCTGGCAGAAGACAAGATCCATGCTCGCTCAACGGGACCTTACTCGTTGGTGACCCAGCAGCCGTTGGGCGGCAAGGCGCAGTTTGGTGGTCAACGCTTTGGTGAGATGGAAGTTTGGGCCTTGGAAGCTTATGGCGCGGCATACATCTTGCAGGAAATGTTGACAGTTAAATCGGACGATGTGGTGGGCCGGGTCAAGACCTATGAGGCCATCGTCAAAGGTAAGCCCATTGAGGAACCGGGGGTGCCAGCCTCCTTTAAGGTGCTGGTCAAAGAGCTGCAAAGCCTGGGGCTGTCTGTAGAGGCCATCAACGAGAACGGTGAGGTCATTGATTTTGGCAAAGAGAACGATCGAGACAGATTGCCTCGCCTGGGAATGGGATTGGCCCTGCCGGGCTTTACCAAGGCTAGGCGCTGACGTGGTAGGGCGTGGTTGTTTTCGGCGTGAAGCGAGCAAAGATATCCTGTTCTATTGCA
>CAYNKW010000020.1:23807-29010 GCA_964397845.1 uncultured Anaerolineae bacterium | reverse complement strand
TTGCCAACCACCAATCAGCTTGTCCGAAAAGGACGAAAGCCCAAACGAAGCAAGAGCAAAGCGCCGGCTTTGCAATACACCTTCAATGCTCTGAAGATGCGACGTAGCCGGCAAAGCAAGGGTGCGCCGCAGAAGCGTGGTGTGTGCATCCGTGTCTCCACGACCACGCCAAAGAAGCCGAACTCGGCCCTGCGCAAGATCGCCCGTGTGCGCCTGACCAATGGCATTGAGGTCACGGCCTACATCCCTGGCGAGGGCCATCAGTTGCAGGAGCACTCGGTGGTGCTGGTGCGCGGCGGTCGTGTGAAAGATTTGCCCGGCGTGCGTTACCACGTTGTGCGGGGGGCGCTGGACTCGCGGGGCGTAGAGGACCGCCATCAGCAACGCTCCAAGTACGGCACTAGACAACCCAAGGAGCGATAACAGGGGGCAGGAGGTTATCAAACCAGGGCAGTGGATCACTGACCTACGCTCGCCGGGTGAGTCGGCTCACTGGTGAATTTTCGGTAGGCGGCAGCTGGAGAAAGAGGAGTATGCCGAGACGTTATCGTCCTCCAAAGCGGGAGGTGTCTCCCGACATAAGATATAACAGTGTGCTGGTAGGCATGTTTATCAACCGCTTGATGAAGGGAGGCAAAAAAAGCCTGGCGGCGCGAATCATGTACGGTGCATTAACCATCATAGAGGAACGAATGCATCGCAATCCGTTGGAGGTGTTTGAACAAGCTATCGAGAACGCGACGCCGATCATCGCGGTGAAACCTCGCCGGGTGGGTGGTGCTACTTACCAGGTGCCGGTAGAAGTGCCTGTGCATCGTCGGCTTTCGCTAGCCATGCGGTGGCTGATGCAGTCGGCGCGCAGCCGTTCCGGCAAGTCTATGGCAGAGAAGCTGGCCAACGAATTGATGGACGCCGCCCAGAGCACTGGGGCGACGGTCAAGAAGCGAGACGATACCCATCGTATGGCCGAGGCGAACAAGGCCTTTGCTCACTATCGCTGGTAGGCTGCTCAGGCTTCATCATGAGCGATTGGAGCGAGCCAAGCGATGCCCAGGGAATGCCCGTTAGAGCGAACGAGGAATATTGGCATCATCGCCCACATTGATGCCGGAAAAACGACGACGACGGAAAGAGTACTGTTTTACACAGGCCGAACGCATCGTATGGGTAACGTGGACGATGGCACCACTGTGACAGACTGGATGGAGCAAGAGCGTGAACGGGGTATTACCATCCAGTCAGCGGCCATCACTTGCTACTGGCGAGGTCATCAGATCAACATTATTGATACGCCCGGTCACATAGATTTCACTGCCGAGGTGCAACGCAGTCTGCGAGTGCTGGACGGTGGGGTCGTCATCTTTGATGCCGTGGCCGGTGTGGAGCCCCAGTCAGAGACGGTGTGGCGGCAGGCTGATCGGTACGGCGTACCCCGCATTTGTTACGTTAACAAAATGGACCGAACAGGGGCCGATCTGTGGCGAACCATCGAGATGATCGAGGATCACTTGGCGGCTAACCCGGTGGCGGTGCAGATTCCTGTCGGTGAGGAATCTCAGTTTACTGGGATGGTAGACCTCTTTCGCATGAAGGCTTTGATCTACAAGGATGAACTAGGTACCGATCCTCGAGACGTGACTGTGCCAGATAACCTGGTGGAGCAAGCCAATCACTGGCACAGGGAGCTAGTCGAAAGGATTGTCGAGACCGACGATGCCCTAATGGAAAAGTACCTGGAAGGGGAAGGGATCGGTGAGGTGGAGCTCCAGCGGGCGCTGAGAAAGGCGACGTTGTCGGGAGAGTTGGTGCCGGTGTTGTGTGGCTCCTCGCTGCGTAACAAGGGCGTGCAACCACTGTTGGATGCCATTGTGGACTATTTGCCCTCACCACTGGAGGTAGAGGCCATTGAGGGGGTGAATCCCCGCACCGGCCAGGTCGAGGAGCGTCCTGCTGACGAAAAAGCTCCTCTAGCCACGTTGGTGTTCAAGATCCAGAGCGACCCTTACGTGGGGCGATTGGCCTACTTCCGGGTCTACTCTGGTGTGCTGCGGAGCGGCAAGTCGGTTCAGAACGCCAACAAGGGCAAGAAAGAACGTATCGGCCGGTTGCTGCGCATGTACGCTAATCGGCGGCAGGACATCCAGGAGGTCTACGCTGGCGACATCGGAGCCACGTTGGGTCTGCGAGACACTTTTACCGGCGAGACGCTGTGTGAGGCGACCAGGCCCATTGTTCTGGAGACGATCACCTTCCCTGAGCCGGTCATTTCGGTGGCCATTGAGCCTCGCACGGACGCCGATCAGGATCGGTTGAGCGAGGCGCTGGCAGCTCTGGCGGAAGAAGATCCCACCTTCCAGGTGCGGGTGGATGAGAACACTGGGCAGACCATCATCTCCGGCATGGGTGAACTTCACCTGGAAGTGCTGGTAGACCGGATGTTGCGTGAGTTTCACGTCGGTGCATTGGTGGGTAAGCCGCAGGTGGCCTATCGAGAGACCATCACCAGTGTGGCTCGCGCTGAGGGAAAATTCATCCGGGAGACAGGGGGGCGAAGTCAGTACGGTCACGTGTGGCTGGAGGTATCTCCTCTGGAAAAGGGTACAGGCTCTATCTTTAGCAATAATGTTTATAGGGGCAAGATCCCCGAGGAATATATTCCGGCCATCGAGATGGGAGTGCGCGAATCACTGGAGGGCGGTGCGCTGGCTGGTTATCCTATGGTGGATATCCAGATCACAGTGGTGGACGGTTCCTATGACGAGGAAGCCTCGTCAGACGTGGCTTTTAAAGTGGCGGCTTCCATGGCCATGCGAGAGGCGCTTCGGCAAGCGGACCCTATGATTCTGGAGCCGATGATGAGCCTCGAGGCGGTTGTGCCAGAGCAATTCACCGGTGATGTTGTCAGCGACTTGGGCGCGCGGCACGCGCAGATTGAGGGAATGACTCTTCGCGCCGGTGACTATCAGGCGATGCGGGCGATGGTCTCCCTGGCCAAGATGTTTGGTTACGCCACCGACCTGCGGTCGCTGACGCAGGGACGGGGGACGTTTACTATGGAGTTCGATCATTATGCGCCGGTCTCGGACAAAGTCATGGAGCGTTTGACCGGCGGGTGGAGACGCTAGCCAAAAGCGACGATCAGGAGAGGAGTACAAAATGGCGAAGCAGAAATTTGAGCGAACGAAGCCTCACGTAAACGTGGGCACTATTGGCCACATTGACCACGGCAAGACAACCCTGACTGCTGCCATGACAAAAGTCTTGTCGTGCAAGGGCCTTGCCGAGTATCGCACCTACGACGATGTGGCCAGAGCGGATGCCAAGATGTTCCGCCGGGATGCCACCAAAATCTTGACCGTAGCCATCTCGCACGTCGAGTATGAGACGGAGAATCGGCACTATGCCCACGTGGACTGCCCTGGCCACCGGGACTACATCAAGAACATGATCACCGGTGCAGCCCAGATGGACGGCGCTATCCTGGTGGTGTCGGCGGACGATGGCCCGATGCCCCAGACGCACGAGCACATGCTGCTGGCCCGCCAGGTGGAAGTGCCCAGCGTGGTCGTCTTTATCAACAAAGCTGATCTCTTGGACGATGAGGATGAGGAAGAGAAGGAAATAATGCTGGAAGTAGTCGAGGAGGAAATGCGCGATTTGCTGACCGGCTACGGTTTCCCTGGCGCCGACATCCCCATTGTGCGCGGGAGCGCCATCAAAGCGTTGCAGAGCGACAGCACCGATCCAGATGCACCAGAGTACCAGTGCCTCTGGGAGTTGATGCACGCCGTAGACAACTATATCCCCACGCCGGAGCGCCAGGAAGATTTGCCCTTCCTCATGCCCATAGAGGACGTGTTCTCCATCAAGGGTCGTGGCACGGTGGTCACCGGTCGCGTGGAGCGGGGTAGCATGCTGCCTATGACCGAGGTGGAGATCGTGGGCCTGAAAGAGACCCGCAAGACCGTCGTCACCAGCATGGAGATGTTCCGCAAGACGCTGGACATGGTGGTAGCGGGCGACAATGCAGGCCTGCTCTTGCGCGGTGTGCGCCGCACCGAAGTGCAGCGCGGGCAGGTAGTTGCGGCGCCGGGTACCATCACCCCCCACACCAGGTTCAAGGCCGAGGTGTACGTTTTGCGCAAGGAAGAGGGCGGACGGCATAATCCCTTCTTCGCCGGCTACAGACCACAGTTTTACATCCGCACGCTGGATGTGACGGGCACCATCAACCTGCCCGAAGGTGTAGAGATGGTCATGCCGGGTGACAACACTGAGATGGAAGTGGAATTAATATACCCAGTGGCATTGGACAAGGGCTCTCGCTTTGCCATCCGAGAAGGCGGTCTGACGGTGGGCGCTGGCGCCATCACCCAGATCATCGACTAGGGAGCAGAGCCCAGAGCTCGGATAGCGATCGGAGACGAAGCGGCTGTAGGTAGAGAGGAGAGATAATTCGGTTACTTCTTTCCTCTCTGTTCTGAGAACTCGGCTCTGATGACGCTGGAGGCGGTATGGCCAAGCAAAAAATACGCATTCGCCTGAAAGCCTATGATCACCGCTTGCTCGACGCCTCGGCGCGACGTATCGTGGAGACGGCAGAGCGCACGGGGGCCGTCGTGGTAGGCCCGGTGCCCTTGCCGACGCGCATTGAGCGGTTCACTGTGCGACGTTCGCCCTTTGTGGACAAGGACTCGCACGAGCACTTTGAGATCCGCACCCACAAACGGCTGATAGACGTGCTGGACCCCGGCTCCAAGACCATTGACCAGTTGATGCGTCTGAACCTGCCGGCCGGTGTGGACATTGAGATCAAGCTGTAAGAAGCTGACCCGTTTGTGGACTGAGTGCGTGGGACGTGGCACCTGAGGGCCTCAAGAGAGATGGTGTTGTAGAGGAATGTAATCATGAAGGGTATTCTGGGAAGAAAAGTTGGAATGAGCCAGATTTTCGACGAGAAAGGCGAAGTCGTTCCCGTGACAGTCATCGAGGCTGGCCCCTGTTTCGTGACTCAGAAGAAGACGCTGGAGCGAGACGGTTACATGGCCATTCAGGTCGGCCTTGAGGAAACCAAACCAAAACGTTTGACCAAGGGACAGATGGGCCACCTGAAGAAATCTGGATTGCCGTTGCTGCGCCATCTGCGCGAGATCCGTCTCTCCGGTGTGGACGACTACGAGGTAGGCCAGAAGCTCACTGTAGC
>CAYNKW010000020.1:0-23707 GCA_964397845.1 uncultured Anaerolineae bacterium | reverse complement strand
CTTGTGCGTGGTGCTGGTGGACCCGGAGCGCAACTTGCTGGCGGTGCACGGCAGCGTGGCCGGCGCCAACGGCGGGCTGGTGTTGGTGAAACAGGCGCGAAAGTCGTAGAGGACGGGGTATCTGGTAGATCGAGGGGTGGAATTAATGCAAATTTCGATGCGCAATGCTCAGGGCGAGACCGTTGGCGAGGTTGAGCTTCGAAACGACATTTTTGGCCTGGTGCCAAACGTGCCGGTGATGCACCAGGCCCTGGTGCGACAACTGGCCAATGCTCGCCTGGGCACGCACAAAACAAAGAAGCGCAAGGAGGTCAGGGGCGGGGGCCGCAAGCCCTGGCGGCAAAAAGGCACCGGTCGTGCCCGACACGGGAGCATCCGAGCGCCCCAGTGGCGAGGGGGCGGTACGGTCTTTGGGCCGCAGCCGCGCAGCTATAGGCAGAAAATGCCGCGTAAAATGCGTCGCCTGGCCTATCGCTCGGCCCTCTCCGTCAAGGCCCAGGAGGGGCAGATCATCGTGCTGGATGCGCTCCAGATGGAGGCGCCCAGGACGCGGGAGATGCTGGACATCCTGGATCGGTTGGAAGTGGATGCCAGCGCTTTGATCCTGTTGCCCCGGCGCAATGAGAATGTCGAAAAGTCGGCCAGGAACATCCCCGACGTCAAGACCTTGCGGGCCAGCTACCTCAATGTGCGCGATTTGCTGAGCCACGACTACCTTCTGATGCCCGTGGGGGCGCTGGAGGTCATCGAAGGGATCCTGGGTTAGTTGGAGTAAAGCGCCATGCACATTTACGCGGTTATCAAGCGGCCCATTATCACTGAAAAGTCGAACATCCTGGCAGATCTTTACGGCCAGTACACCTTCGAGGTGGATCGCCGAGCTAATAAGCACCAGGTCAAAGAGGCAGTTGAGCGGATATTTGACGTTGAAGTGGAAAAGGTGCGCATCATAAACATGAAGCCCAAGCGGGGGCGCTATGGCCGGCGAATGGTGGTGCGGGAACCGGCCTGGAAGAAGGCAATTGTGACACTGAGGTCAGGTCAACGCCTGGAAGTGTTCGAGGGCGTTTAGTTGATGGTAGTCGCGCTTTCCATAGCGCGATGGGCAGTTAGTTTGTGGAGACAAGGGCAGATGGCAAAGCCGCAAGCAAAGGGCGAAATCTAAAGCAGGTAGCGTCTGCTAAACCATCTCTTGCCTTTCGCGGTGAGGGGCGGGCCGGATAGCTTGCGAGGAGAGGAAACGGGATGGCTATCAAAGTCTACAAGCCGACGTCGCCAGGGCGACGAGGCATGAGTGTCTCAATATTTGAAGAGATCACCCGGACAAAGGCGGAGAAATCGCTGCTGCGACCGCTGCGCAAGCGCGCGGGTCGCAACAATCAGGGCCGGATCACGGTACGCCATCGAGGAGGTGGCCACAAGCGCGCTTATCGGGTCATTGATTTCCAACGGGGCAAGTTTGGCGTGCCAGCGAGGGTGGCTTCCATTGAGTATGATCCCAATCGGTCCGCGCGCATTGCCTTATTGGTCTACGCCGATGGCGAGAAGCGATACATCATTGCGCCCCTGGGCCTACGGGTGGGCGATACGGTCATGAGCGGCCCCGATGCAGACATCCGGCCGGGAAACGCATTGCCCATTGCCAACATCACGGTTGGTTCGCTGATCCACAATATCGAATTGTATCCAGGCAAAGGAGGGCAATTGGTGCGCTCGGCAGGCACATCGGCGCAGCTCCTGGCCAAGGAAGGTAAGTATGCCCACGTGCGTCTGCCCAGCGGTGAGGTGCGCCTCATCCATCAGAAGTGCATGGCCACCATCGGACAGGTGGGTAACACCGATCACAGCAACATCAAGCTGGGCAAGGCTGGGCGCAAACGCAATCTGGGTTGGCGACCGACGGTGCGTGGTTCGGCCATGTCGCCGCGCGACCATCCCCATGGTGGCGGTGAAGGGCGGACACCCATTGGTATGCCTGGCCCCAAGACGCCCTGGGGCAAGCCCACCCTGGGCGCCAAAACCCGCCGCAACAAGCGGACGGATAAGTGGATTGTGCGACGGCGTGGCAAGAGGCGTCGCTAGCTTGTGGGTGATAGTTAAGGGAGGCAGATAGTGTCACGGTCGCTCAAAAAAGGACCTTACGTTGATATCAAGTTACTGGAAAGAATCGAAGATATGAATCGGCGGGGCGAGAAGCGGGTCATCAAGACTTGGTCACGGGCCTCGACGATCTTTCCTCAGATGGTAGGGCATACCATTGCCGTGCACGATGGCCGCCGCCACATTCCCATCTACATCACGGAAAACATGGTGGGCCACAAGTTGGGTGAGTTTGCGCCGACCCGAACCTTCCGAGGGCATATCGCCAGGGAAAGGAAATCACGCCGGCGCTAAGAGCCTATCCGAAAAATCGCTCAGGGCGACCCACAGTCCGGCGGCGGACTGTGACCCAGTGGGAGCATTGAGGCTCTTCGGATAGGCGCCAAGCTGCGCCTGGGCAAGTGCCAAAACTGGTTCCTGGGTGCCACGTTACAGGAGTATGTGAGGATGGAATTTGAGGTGAGGGCTGTGGCCCGACACGTGCGAATGTCACCGCAAAAGGTGCGGCTGGTTATAGACCAGGTACGGGGCAAGGATGCGACGGAGGCTCTGACCCTGTTAAAGTTCATGCCTCAGCGGGCAGCCAAACCGGTGTATAAAGTGATCGCGTCGGCGGTGTCCAATGCCGAGGAGAACTTTGGCATGAACCGGGAAGATCTGTACATTGCCAGAATCTTTGCCGACGGTGGGCCAACGCGACGGTGGCGTCGGTTTGGGGCGCGCGGCCGGTTTAAGCCCATTCTCAAACGGTCGTCGCACATCATGGTGGTCTTGAAAGAATCCGAGGAATGACCCTCGTATCATGGTTGGTGAGGGCAGAGTCACTGCTTAAGGAGGGAGTTAGTTGGGACGAAAGGTACACCCCTATGGTTTCCGGCTCAAAGTCATCCGGGACTGGAAGGCCCGATGGTACGCTGAGGGCGAAAAGTACGCCGATTTGCTGGGCGAAGACATAAAGATTCGCCAACTGATCCGGGACAAATTAAAGCGCGCGGGTATCTCTAGCATCGAGATCGAGCGTTTTCCCAAGCAGGTTTCCATCGCCATTCACACAGCCAAGCCGGGCATCGTCATTGGCCGTCGCGGTGCGACGGTGAAGGAATTGCGCAGGGATCTCGAAGCCCTTACCGGCAAAAGAATTCGCGTGGACGTTCAAGAGGTGGAAAGACCGGAGACAGATGCCTACCTGGTGGCAGAGAACGTCGTCCAACAATTGGAACGACGAATCTCCCACGGCCGGGCCATGCGTCGGGCCGCTCAACAGGCGATGCGGTTTGGGGCCGAGGGTGTCAAGATCCTCTGCAGCGGCCGGCTGTCCGGTGCGGAAATGGCCCGACGGGAATGGATCCGGGAAGGGCGTGTACCTTTGCAGACTTTGCGTGCCGATATTGACTACGCTCAAATAGAGGCATTGACCACCTATGGACGCATCGGTGTGAAGGTTTGGATCCACAATGGCGAGGTGCTGCCAAAGGCTTCTGAGGCGGCAACAGGTTAACATTCAGTATGAGGCAGGCACAGATCGGTCTGGAGGTTATCAGGGGCCAGTCGAGGAGTATGAGACGATGTTGATGCCCAAGCGCGTAAAGTATCGCAAACAGTTTCGTGGACGCATGAAGGGGAAGGCGCGGCGCGGCGCGGCTGTGCAGTTTGGTGAATATGGATTGCAGGCCCTGGAACCGGCGTGGATCACCAGCCGGCAGATCGAGGCAGCCCGGCGTGCTGTTGTCCGTCACATAAAGCGGCGGGGCAAGGTGTGGATTCGTGTTTTCCCTGATAAGCCTGTGACCAAAAAGCCTGCCGAGACCCGCATGGGCAAGGGCAAGGGCTCAGTGGATCACTGGGTCGCTGTGGTGAAGCCGGGGCGGGTCATGTTCGAGTTGGCGGGTGTGAGCGAGGAGATGGCGCGAGAAGCCATGCGGCTGGCCTCACACAAGCTGCCGATCAAAACCCGGTTCCTAGGCCGGCAAGATCTGACGGCGAGAGGTTAGGCCATGCAGGCATACGAGATTCGTCAATTGTCTACCGAGGAGATCCAGCAACGCCTGGAAGACACCCGCGAAGAGCTTTTCAACCTGCGGCTTCAGTGGAATTCGGGTCAATTGCGAGACAATAATCGCTTGACCCAGGTGAAGCGAGACATGGCGCGGATGCTGACGATTCTGCGCGAGCAAGAGTTGGAAGGGGAAATGGCGGCATGAAGGGAAAACGACGGCAAATGAAAGGCGTGGTCATCAGCGACAAGATGGATAAAACTGTGGTAGTCGAGGTGACGCGCCTGCGACGGCACCGACTGTATAAGAAAGTGATCCGGCAACGACGAAAGTTTATGGCTCACGATGAGGAAAACGCTTGCCGGGTGGGAGACCGGGTGCGCATCATCGAATCCCGGCCATTGAGCCGCCACAAGCATTGGGTAGTGGAAACCATCTTGGAGCAAGCGCAGTAACTCGACTCTGACAATCAAGGGCAAACACGATGATTCAGCAAGAAAGCCGCCTTCGCGTGGCGGATAACTCTGGCGCAAAAGTGGTTCTGTGCATTCGGGTATTGGGGGGCTCTAAGCGGCGCTACGGCAGTGTGGGCGATATGATTGTCTGCACCGTGAAGCAGGCTGCGGCCACTGGCTCGGTAAAGAAGAGCGACGTGGTGCATGCAGTCATCGTGCGCACGGCCAAGGAATACAAGCGCGCCGACGGGTCTTACATCAAGTTCGACGACAATGCAGTGGTGATATTGGATGGTCAGACCATGAACCCCAAGGGGACGCGCATCTTTGGACCGGTGGCCCGTGAGCTGCGCGACAAGGGCTTTATGAAGATCGTTTCTTTGGCTCCAGAAGTACTGTAATCGCAAATTGCTTATCGCGTATCGTATATAGCACGCGCAGACGATAGGCGGTACGCGATAAGCGATATGCGGGAGCTGGGAGGTTGTGGTGAGAAAGATCAGGAGTGGTGACACGGTAGAGGTGATCACCGGCAATGATAAGGGTCTGAGAGGGACAGTTCGCCAGGTGTTACCCGCTGGAGAGGGCAAGTACAAAGGACGAGGGCGCAGGAGTGCATTTCAGGATAGGGTGCTGGTCTCTAGCATCAACTTGGTGAAGAAGCATCAGCGGCCCATTGCTCCGAGTGGCGCGCCTCGCACGCAGACAGGCATCATCGAATTTGAAGCGCCCATTCACATTTCGAACGTCATGCTGGTTTGCCCCCATTGCAGCCAGAGGACGCGGGCGGGCTTCCGTTTCCTGGAAGATGGCAAGAAGGTACGGTATTGTAAAAAGTGCGACGAGGCGATTGACCGGTGAATCTGTCCCTCGGCGAGCAGCAAGGATTGATTTCGACCACAGATTTGACAGGTTTGGCCGAGAATTGTTAGAATTCTGTGATTGATTCCAGAGGGCAATGGAAGAAGGTTTCATGGTTGAGCCACGGCTAAAAGTGCGCTATCGAGAAGAAATCATTCCGGCGATGATGCAGGAGTTTAATTATCGCAATGTGATGGAGGTGCCTCGCCTCGGCAAGATCGTCGTCAATGTGGGCGTGGGCGAGGCGCTGACCGATGCCAAAGCGCTGGATCACACGGTGCAGGACATTGTTACTATCACCGGGCAGCGACCGATCGTGACCAAGGCGAAGAAATCTATCGCGGGCTTCAAGCTGCGCGAGGGTCGCTCCATTGGTGTCAAGGTGACGCTACGGGGCCGTCGAATGTGGGACTTTTTTGATCGCCTGACGAACGCGGCCCTGCCGCGCGTGCGGGACTTTCGGGGTATTTCGCCCGATTCTTTTGACGGGCGGGGCAACTATACCCTCGGTCTGCGGGAGCAATTGTTATGGCCAGAAGTTGACTACGACCAGATTGACAGGATCCGGGGGATGGAGGTTTCCATCGTGACGACGGCCAAGACTGACGAGGAAGGTCGGCGCTTGTTGGCTCTGTTGGGGATGCCGTTTAGGCGACAGTAACAAACGGGAGGAATTTGTGTCCAAGAAGTGCATGCCTTATCGAGAGATGCGACGCAAGTACAAAGTGCGGGTGCGCAACCGGTGTCAGATTTGTGGGAGACCCCGGGGCTTCATCCGACGGTTCAAGCTCTGCCGGATCTGCTTCCGGGAACTGGCTTTGCGAGGCAAGATTCCCGGCGTCATCAAAGCCAGTTGGTAACAGCTTTTCCGCAAGGCATTGTCTGCAACGTGTTTAGTAGGAGAACGAATTCATGAGCGTGATAGACCCTATCTCCGACATGCTGACGCGCATCCGCAACGCCGGCATGGCGGGCCACAGTCAGGTAGCCATACCTGGCTCCAAGATCAAACTGGCTATCGCTCGAATTTTGAAAGAAGAGGGCTTCATTCGAGAGTGTCGCCTCGTCGAACAGAAGCCCCAAGCGGTGATTCGTATCTGGCTCAAATACGTGGGTGAAAAGCCTCGCCGCCACCTCATCTCAGGCCTGAAACGAGTCAGTAAACCGGGCTGCCGGACTTATGCCGGCAAGAAGGAAATTCCCTGGGTGCAAAGTGGCCTGGGCATTGCGATTTTGAGCACATCCAAAGGTGTCCTCACCGACCGTCAAGCGCGACGGCTCGGCGTGGGGGGCGAGGTGCTCTGTCACGTCTGGTAGGGCCATCGTGAGATATTGAAAGCGCGTTCGGCCTTTCAACGTTCAGCTTCCGGTCGTAGGAGGTATAGAAGTGTCGAGAGTTGGTCGTTTGCCGATCAGCGTCCCCCAGGGCGTGCAAGTAGATATAAAGGGCAGTCACGTCACAATGAGGGGGCCCAAGGGAACGCTGGAGCGACGTTTTCATCCCGCTATGAAGGTTGTGCTGGAGGGGGATCAGCTTCGAGTGTTTCGGCCGACAGATCATCGCCAGCACAAGGCCCTGCATGGCCTGACACGGGCGCTCCTGGCTAACATGGTCACTGGGGTTAACCAGGGATATCAGCGGGAATTGTTGATCGAAGGCGTTGGCTATCGGGCCGAACTGCAAAGCAACAATCTGGTCATGCATTTGGGTTTCTCGCACGCGGTGACGGTGAAACCACCGGAGAACGTGACGTTCAAGGTGGAAGATCGAGGCAAGCGCATCGTGGTCGAGGGCATTGACAAGGAGGTTGTCGGGCAAATCTGTGCTGACATTCGCAAATGGCGCCCGCCAGAACCCTATCTGGGTAAAGGTATTCGCTACAAAGACGAATATGTGCGTCGCAAGGCTGGCAAGACCGGCAGGATTGGTGTTGCCTAGGTGTGGAGGGTTATTGTAGATGGGCATGGGCCTCAGCGAACAGCGCCGTCTGGCGCGAAAACGACGGCACCGGCGGGTGCGAAAAAAAGTCTTTGGCACGGCGGAGCGTCCACGACTTGACGTGTTCCGCAGTCTGCGACACATCTACGCCCAGATTATTGACGACGAACAGGGACACACGCTGGTGGCCGCCTCGACTTTGGATCCAGACCTGCGCGATCAATTAACCGGCCTGGACAAGACAGCACAAGCGAAGGTGGTAGGCAAAGCCCTGGCCGAGCGAGCTCTGGTCAAAAGGATCCGCAAAGTGGTCTTTGATCGGGGGGGCTGCAAGTATCACGGTCGAGTCAAGGCCCTGGCTGAGGCATCGCGCGAGGGTGGGTTGGAATTTTAGTGTAGCGCAGGATGCCGTGTTGCGCCACTTGAGGACGGACTGAGGAGGATATATGAGGCGCAGGAAATTCGAGCAGAAAGATGAACTGGATGAGCGAGTGGTGCACATTGCCCGAGTGGCCAAGGTTGTCAAAGGGGGACGTCGGTTTGCCTTCCGTACCGTGGTCGTAGTGGGCGACAATCAGGGCCGCGTAGGCATTGGTGTGGGCAAAGCACGGAGTGTGCCCGAGTCTATTCGCAAAGGCGCCGAGCGTGCCCGTCGCAACATGCACAAGGTAATCCTGTTGGGCACGACCATTCCACACGAGATTGAAGCAAAATTCGGCGGTGCCAGGGTGCTGTTGCGACCCGCAGCACCAGGCACAGGCGTGGTCGCCGGAGGCGCAGTGCGCGCCGTGGTGCAGGCGGCCGGGATCAAAGACGTCCTGACCAAGTCGCTGGGCAGTGCTAACATTTTGAACGTTGCCCGGGCGACGTTTAAGGGCCTGACGGAGTTGGTCGACCCGGAGGGAGCAGCCAGGTTGCGCGGGCGTCCGCTATCTGAGGTGCTGCCATTCTGGTATAAGCCTGGCAGCTAATGCAGTGTTTGGGGAACGATAATGATGGTGGATAACAAAACCACGACGCAAAAAAAGCTCCGCATTACCCTGGTCAAGAGCCCTATCGGTTATAGCTGGCGGCAAAAAGGAACAGTCCGGGCTCTGGGCTTGCGGCGGATGGGTTATACGGTAGAACAGATGGACACGCCGGTGATCCGAGGGATGGTGCGAAAGATTAGCCACCTGGTTCGGGTGGAGGAGTTTGAGGCATGAAGCTTCACGAATTGCAACCCGCTAAAGGGGCAAAAAAGGCGCGGAAGCGAAAGGGCCGGGGTATCGCAGCCGGTCAGGGCAAGACGGCTGGGCGAGGAACAAAAGGCCAGGGCGCTCGTTCTGGTGGGGGCAAGGGGCCCTATTTTGAGGGCGGCCAGTTGCCGCTGGTTCGGCGCTTGCCTTACAAGCGAGGTTTCATCAACCGCTGGAAGGTCTACTACCGACCCGTCAATCTCAGCCGGTTGGCAGTCTTTCCGGAGGGTGCCGAGGTGGATCCGGCGGCAATGGCGAAAGCTGGCCTTATCAAGAAAGCCTCGCTGCCCGTCGTCATCCTGGGGGATGGCGAGTTGGATCGGGCATTGACGGTGAAGGCCCACCGGTTCTCGGCCAGTGCCCGCGCCAAGATCAAAGCCGCTGGGGGAACGGTCGAGGAGTTTCCCTGGACCGTTCGACGAACGCGGCGGGGAGGATAGCTTATGCTGGAAGCGCTGCGCAACGCCCTTCGCCTGCGCGACATCAGGCGACGCCTTTTGTTTACCCTGGGCATCCTGGTGGTTTTCCGCCTGGCGGCTCACGTGCCCATGCCCAACGTGGATCTGGTGGCGCTGAAGGAAATCTTTCAGCGGAACCAGCTTCTGGGTATGTTGGACCTTTTCTCTGGTGGGGCCATGGCCAATTTCTCCGTTATGGCGCTGGGCGTATACCCTTATATCACGGCCACGATCATCATCCAGCTCCTCACGCCACTGATTCCGGGTCTGGAAGAACTCCAGAAAGAGGGCGAGGCCGGACGAAACAAGATCAACCAATATACCTATTATGCGACGATTCCACTGGCGGCGTTGCAGGCATACAGTACAATTACAGCCTTGGCCGGGGGCGTGGTCAGCCAATGGGGGTTGCGGGAGCATTTTTTGCCGACACTCTCCACGATCGCCACCATAACGGCTGGCACCTTGTTGGCCGTGTGGCTGGGCGAGTTGATCAACGAACTGGGTGTAGGTCAAGGGTTGTCTATCATCATATTTGGCAACATTGTGGCCCAGATTCCCCAGCGCGTGGGCGCGTTGCTGGTGGACGACGTGATAGGACTGTTGTTCTTTATCATCATCACGGTTATCACGGTGTTCGTCATCGTGGTCGTGCAGGAGGGGCAGCGACGCATTCCGGTGCAATATGGCAAGCGAGTGCTGGCCATGCGGGGCCGCCGCCTGCGCATCGCGGGCGGCCAGAGCACCCACGTTCCGCTGCGGGTGAATACGGCCGGTATGATCCCGCTCATCTTTGCCAATTCTATCTTGCTCTTTCCCGGCGTTATCGCCCAGTTTTTTGTCAATTCAGGAACGCCGTGGGTGGCCAGCCTGGCCAGTACGCTGACAAAGGTTTCCTCCCCTCAGAGTGACTGGTATTACATCCTCTACTTTTGGATGGTGGTGGGCTTTACCTATTTCTACACCGACGTCATGTTCCAGCAGCAGAACCTGCCAGAGTCGTTGCAGCGGCAGGGTGGGTTTGTGCCCGGCATCCGTCCTGGTCGGCGAACGGCTAACTACCTGAACGGTGTCTTGCGGCGCATCACGCTGGTGGGCGCCTTCTTCCTGGGCGGGGTGGCGGTGCTGCCTTGGGTGATTAAGCTCCTGAGGGTGGCCAAGAACCCCGGCGCGATGCTCATCACCAGCTCTGGCCTGCTCATTGTGGTTGGTGTTGTGCGTGACACGATGAAGCAACTTGAAGCGCAGTTGCTGATGCGGCATTACGAAGGATTCATCCGCCGGTAAGTCTCGCGTATCGCATATCGCACACTACTGCATACCGCTTATCGCGGGAGTAGAAGGATGGGAGTTTCGGGCGGCGAGCCGCTTTACCTCGTGTTGTTGGGCGCACCAGGGGCAGGCAAGGGAACGCAGGCTGCACTGTTGGTGGAGGCCCTGGGGCTCCACCACGTGGCCAGCGGCGACCTCTTTCGCGAGCACCTGAAAAACAAAACAGCGTTGGGCCGGTTGGCCAAGACCTACATAGATACTGGCGAATTGGTGCCCGACGACGTGACCATCGGCATGGTGCGAGAGCGGTTGAGGCAGCCTGATTGCGCCAAGGGGGCCATTCTCGACGGCTTCCCGCGCACCATCTCCCAGGCCGAGGCGTTGGACGAGGTGCTGATCGAGCTGGGTGGTTGCCTGCGGGTGGTGCCCTATGTGCGGGTAAGCGAGGACGTGTTGCTGGCCCGACTGGCCGGTCGCTGGACGTGCAAGAACTGTGGGGCCGTCTTTCACGAATTGTTCAACTCGCCTCGGCTCGAAAGTGTGTGCGACGAGTGCGGTAGCGAGCTTTATCAGCGAACCGACGACACACCAGAGACACAGCGGCGGCGCATCGAAGTCTACTTTGAGCAGACCTCTCCGCTCATTGAGTATTGTCGGCAGCGGGGTCTGTTGGTCGAAGTGGACGGCGAGCGATCGGTAGAAGAGGTTCAGGCAGCGCTGTTGGAGGCCATTCAGAGCGCGTAGGCTGCCTGCGGGGGCTGGGCGTCTCAAACAGGTTGGAAATGATCGTACTCAAGTCCAGGAATGAGTTGGCCCGGATGCGCGAAGCCGGCCGGATCGTGGCATGGGTGCATCAGGCGTTAAAAGAAAAGATTGCGCCCGGCGTTACCACGGCAGAACTGGACGAACTGGCCGAGCAGATTATCCGTCAGCATAACGCCATTCCATCTTTCCTGGGCTACCCCTACAGTGGAAACAACAATTTTCCGGCTTCGATATGCGCTTCTATCAACGAAGAGATCGTCCACGGCATTCCCAGTCGCAAGAGGGTACTGAAAGAGGGCGACATCATCAGTATTGACGTAGGCACGATTTACAGAGGCTGGCAGGGAGACGCCGCCTTCACCGTGGGAGTGGGCCAAATAAGTCCCGAAGCGCAGCGGCTGATAGATGTGACCGATCATTCGCTGGTCAGGGCCATTGAGCAATGCCAGCCGGGAAATCGCCTGTGGGATGTGATGGGGGCGGTGCAGCGGCACGTGGAAGCGGCTGGGTTCAATGTCATCCGCGAATACCAGGGGCACGGCATTGGCCATGAGATGCACGAGCCGCCCAGCATCCCGAATTTTTTGGACAAAAACCATCGTCGCCGGCCCAGGAACTGGCTGTTGAAGCCCGGTATGACCCTGGCCATTGAGCCGATGGTTTGCCAGGGGAACTGGCGGACACGCACCCTGGCCGACGGATGGACGGTAGTGACAGCCGATGGCAAGCTCTCGGCGCACTCGGAGCATACGGTGGCCATTACCGAGAACGGCCCGGAAATTCTGACACGGTTGTAGAGGAAAGTAATAGGAAGACGAGGAAGGCAAAGATGAAAGTCTCAGCATCGGTTAAACGACGTTGTCCCAAGTGCAAGATCATCCGTCGTAAGGGGGTCGTGCGAGTGATTTGTGAGAACCCCCGGCACAAACAACGACAAGGCTAGTGGGGCGGAGAGGGCGCTCAACGGTCTGTGTGTTAGGCTGTGGGTAACCTGAGGCTTCGTCGTGAGCATTCGACTGATGGGCTTTGACCTGAGCCTGTCCTGAGCAAAAGTCGAAGGGGAAGCCGAACGTTCGATAGGCTCACCACGTAGCTCGCACTGAAGGCTCATCAGTCGAACGGAGGGAAACGGATGGCACGAATCGCAGGGGTAGACCTGCCCCCCAACAAACGAGTGGAGATTGGACTGACCTACATCTATGGCATCGGGCGCAGTAGCAGTAACACTATCCTGACCCGGGCTGAGGTGAAACCGGACACGCGGGTGAAGGACCTGACCGAGTCTGAGGTCAGCCGCTTGCGCGAGGTGATCGAGCGCAACTACCGCGTGGAGGGTGACCTGCGCCGCGAAGTGAGCTTGAACGTCAAGCGCCTGATGGAGATTGGCAGCTACAGGGGCCTACGCCACCGGCGCAACCTGCCGGTGCATGGTCAGCGCACGCGCACCAACGCGCGCACCAAGCGAGGCCCCAAGAGGACGGTGGCCGGCCGTGGTCGTCGTCGTGGCGCGAGGAAGAAGTAGAAACAACAGAGTCGTTCAAAAGCCACTCCAGCAGGAAAGAGGGAAATAATGGGTCGAAGAGATAGACGGCGGGCCGGATCACGCAAGGTCAAAAAGAACGTGCCCCACGGGCAGGCGCACGTCCGCGTCACGTTCAACAACACCATCGTGACGATGACCGATTTGCAAGGCAACGTTGTAACCTGGGCCAGTGCAGGGACGGCTGGCTTTAAAGGGTCGCGCAAAAGCACTCCCTACGCGGCACGGATGGCTGCCCAGCAAGCAGCCAAACGGGCGATGGACCTCGGCATGAGAGAGATTGACATCTTTGTGAAAGGGCCGGGTCGAGGGCGCGAAGCAGCCATGCGCGCTTTGCAGGGCGCGGGTCTGAGGGTGCGCTCTATCACTGATGTCACGCCCATCCCGCACAACGGTTGCCGCCCGCCCAAGAAGCGTAGAGTTTAGGATCGTAGGTCGGTCGCAGTTAGACACGCCTTGCGACTCGTCATTTTGTGCAGGAGGTATGAATGGCAAGATATACGGGCCCAGTGTGCAAATTGTGCCGGCGGGAAGGCGATAAGCTGTTTCTCAAGGGCGAGCGGTGCATGACCCCCAAATGCGCCCTTGAGCGGCGTGCCTATCCTCCCGGTCAGCATGGGCGTGGAACTCGATTCCGGCGTCGTGGCCACGCCAGCGATTATTCCCGGCAGTTGCGGGAGAAGCAAAAAGCTCGTCGCCTCTATGGCGTGCTGGAGCGGCAGTTCCGACGATATTATCAAGAGGCAGCACGGCGCAAAGGACCGACCGGCGCCAACCTACTGACGTTGCTGGAAAGCCGCTTGGATAACGTGGTCTATCGCCTGGGCTTTGCCGACTCACGGGCTCAGGCTCGGCAGTTGGTGGGACACAAGCACTTTTGGCTCAATGGCAAGCCAACCAACATTCCATCCAGGCTGGTGAAGCCTGGCGATCTGATCACAGTACGCCAGCATAGCCGTCGGAAAAAGTACTTCAAGGAACGCGCTCAGATCATGGAGGAGCGGGGTGTACCAGCTTGGTTAAGCCTCGACCTCCGGGACATGTCGGGGCGAGTTCTCAACCTTCCATCCCATGAAGACATAGACTTCCCGATCAACGAGCACTTGATCGTTGAGTACTACAGCCGCTAAGGAGCGCCGGTAGGGCAATCGCATCTAAAGTTCCCAGCCTTCATCCCCGAGGGCGTAATAGGCAAGATGCGGTGTTAAAAGCGATGGTTCGTTGTACAGGACGCCCTCGAGACGGGGGCTTGGAGCGGTTTGCACCGAGAATCAATCATCAGAACCCCTGTTTTTATCACCATAACTGCGGTTTCGGGCCTCGGAAATAAGATGCGATTGCCCTAGTACTACAACGTGACTCTGCTTCAGAAACCCGTTTTCTGACGCTTCCAGACCGAATCTGTCTGTAGTGCGAAGCCGATTTGCCTTTCAGAGCAGCCCTAATGACGAGAAAACGGGTTTCTCTCAGGCCATTATGTTAAAATAACGTTGTAGTGCTAGGAGCACCAGTGGATTCCGGGCGGGCATGGCGGTCGTCAAGATTACGCGCCTGGTGGAATCCGGAAGCATCAGATTGGCGATGACAAAGGGCGAGGAAGGCAGGGCGAGCAGGCGTAGGATCTGAGCTCGCGATGTGCTCTCTGGTCTTTGAGGAGGGATGTCCTTTGATAAATCAGGTATTGCCCAAAATTGAGCGTGATGTTGCTTTCCGCAATTATGGCCGGTTTGTCATTGGCCCTTTGGAGAGCGGTTATGGTATCACGTTGGGGAATGCTCTGCGGCGGGTTCTGCTCTCGTCCTTACCTGGGGCGGCTATCACAGCCATGAGAGTGAGTGAGGCATCTCACGAATTCTCTTCCATCCCTGGCGTGCGAGAAGACATGACAGCATTGATGCTCCGGGTGAAGCAGGTTCGCCTGAAAATGCACACTGAAGAGCCTGTCCGGTTACCTCTGGAGGTGCGGGGTGAGGGCCCCGTTGTGGCCGGCGACATTGAATATCCCAGTCAGGTGGAAATTATTAACCCGGAACTGTATCTTTTTACGGTAGACGACTCCGGAACTGGTCTGTATATGGAATTCGTCGTTGAACCGGGGCGGGGATACTCTCCGGCAGAGGAGCGAGAGAAATTGCCTATCGGTGAATTGCCGGTGGATGCCATCTTTAGCCCTGTCCGCAAGGCCAGCTACCAGGTAGGGCGGGCGCGCGTGGGACAGATGACCAACTTTGATCGGCTAACGATGGAGGTGTGGACTGATGGCACCATTCGCCCCCACGAAGCTTTGGCCGAGGCCGCTAGATTGTTGGTGACACACCTGAACTTCGTAGCTAGCGTAGACGAGTTGGTGACCGAAGAAGCAGCCATTCTTGCCGAGACGGCCATTGTCGAGGAGATCATTCCAGTGCAGGCTTACGAGATGCCCATTGAAGACCTGGACCTCAGCGTGCGGGTCTACAATTGCCTGAAGCGAACCGGCATCACCCGCGTGGGCGAGGTGCTGGAGCGATTGGAAAAGGGCAGTGAAGAACTGATGGCCATCCGTAACTTTGGAGCCAAGTCGCTGGCGGAACTCGAGGCCAAATTGGTAGAGCGGGGTTTCCTCACGTCCGAGGGTCAGGTAGTGAAAGCTCAAGCCGAAGTTGTTGGCGCATGACCTAACGTGGCCAAGTGGGCCTATGAACAATAAATTGCCTAGAACAGTGATCTTGGTTGTGATTGAGGGGGTTTTTCCATGAGGCACCGCAAAGCCGGACGAAAGTTGGGACGTTCCAATGGTCATCGGCGTGCTTTGTATCGCAATTTGATAACAGAATTGTTTCGTCACGAGCGGATCAAGACCACCGAGGCTAAAGCCAAAGCTATCCGACCCAAGGCAGAGAAGCTGATCACTCTGGGTAAACGGGGCACCCTGCACGCCCGGCGCCTGGCTGCTGGCCGCTTGAACGATCCTGAGATCTTGAAAAAATTGTTTGACGAGATTGCACCGCGTTATGAGGATCGCCCAGGGGGATATACTTGCATCCTGAAGCTGGGCCGCCGCCAGGGCGACAACGCGCCCATGGTACTTATCGAGTTGGTGGAGTAGATGGTTGTTGGGCCAGTAGGCGACGTCGCGGGAGAACCTCGTCACTTCCGGGCGGTGATCGAGTACGACGGCACTGACTATCATGGCTTCCAGTTTCAATTAGACCAGCGCACTGTTCAGGGAGACTTGGAAGACGCCTTGAGGGAAGTGACGGGGCAGGTGATCCGCGTGGTAGGCGCGGGTCGTACCGACGCTGGCGTGCATGCCCGGGGACAGATGATCGCTTTCCGTGTGCTTTGGCGGCACGGAGTGGCCGATTTGTTCCGGGCGATGAACGTCGTCCTGCCCAAAGATGTCGCTCTTTTGTTTCTGGAGGTTGCCCCAGAGGACTTTCATCCGCGCTACAGCGCACGGAGCCGTTGGTATCGGTATACGGTCTTCAACCAACCGCTCCGCTCACCGTTGAGCCAGCGATGGGCCCTTCACGTGCCGAATCCACTGAACGTGAACCGCATGAATCAAGCTGCCGCCATCTTGGTCGGAGAACATGATTTTGCGACCTTTGGCCGGCCACCGCAGGGACAGAATATGGTCCGGTGCGTGTTGCGGGCCAATTGGTGGCGTGAGAAAGCGTTTCTTTATTTCGACATAGAAGCCAATGCCTTCCTGCAAAGGATGGTTCGCAGCCTGGTGGGTACGCTGCTCCAGGTCGGTGCTGGCGGACTCTCGCCGGAGGAGTTTCGCCAACGGTTGGCGGCTTGTGCGCGGTCGCTGGCAGGACCCACCGCGCCACCGCAAGGTCTCTGTTTGATGGCGGTCAGCTACTAGGTGGATCCAATACGCAAGGAGTTGTTTACTGTGAAGACTTATACCGTTAAGCCGGGAGACATTAAGCGCCAGTGGCACGTCGTGGATGCCGACGGAAAGACGCTGGGACGGTTGGCGTCTCGCATCGCTGCCATTCTCAAGGGCAAGAACAAACCGATCTACACGCCGCACGCTGACGTGGGTGACTATGTCATCGTGATCAATGCCGACAAGATTCACGTCACCGGGCGCAAGATGCTGCAAAAGGTGTACTATCGCCATTCCGGCTATCCCGGTGGCTTGAAGAGTATCAATCTGCGCGATTTGCTGCGGCGACATCCGACTCGGGCCATTGAGCTTGCGGTGAAAGGGATGTTGCCCAAGAATCGTCTGGGACGACGGATGCTCAAAAAGTTGAAAGTCTATGCCGGAAGCGAGCATCCGCACCAGGCGCAAGAGCCCCAGGTGCTGGAACTGTAGGTGGATAAAGGTAGGAAGGAGATACGACGATGGCAGGAGAGTACTACGAGGGCGTGGGACGCAGAAAAGCCGCCACAGCACGGGTGCGCTTGTTCCCTGAGGGCGATGGAACGATTGTCGTCAACGACAGACCGCTGAACGAGTATTTCGCCCGCGAATGGGATATTTTGCATCTGACCGAGCCGCTGAAAACGACCGGCACAGAGGCAAACTTTAACGCGACGGTGCTGGTCATGGGCGGCGGGATGACTGGACAGGCAGGGGCTATTCGGCTGGGCATCGCCCGGGCGTTGCTGAAGACGAACCCTGACCTGCGGCCCGTCCTGCGCAAGGGAGGCTTCCTGACGCGCGACGCTCGGGAAAAGGAGCGCAAGAAGCCTGGCCTTAAACGGGCACGCAAAGCGCCGCAGTACACCAAGCGCTAACTGGCGAACAACAGCTTTTTGCTGTCCTTGTGATTCGTTCTCTTTCTCTTTGGCCGAAGTGTAGAAGATATGTATCCGTTCAGCCACCCTCCTGCGGGCTTGAAAATCGCCCTGAGCAACAGGCCAAGGCCAAAGTGGGGCGCGTTTCTGGTCAAAGCACCCTCGCAGCCTGCGGGAGGGTGGATGCTTATTTGCTTCATCAGCATGACCCAGAGGCTGGCTTTGCAATGGCCCTGGAGCCTTGGTGATTGTCTTTGTCAAATGAGTGAAAAGCTGGTATAATAGCAAAGTGCCAGGCGATCTGACCAGATTGCTGTTTTTACCGTGCTAGCGCGCGAGCAAGCCAAGGTGAGACTGCTGTTCCTAGATAGGCAGCGAGTGGCTGAAGACTCGGCATGTATTGTATGGACAGTGTGCCTTGAGAGGGTAGTCGCAAGGGCTAGGAGAAGATTATTGTCGTGGAGCACAGGGTCGCAAACACCAGGAGGTTGCAGAGGTGACGCGAAAGAAAAGTGGGCTTTATTATCCCAACAAGCCAGCGCTTATTATCATTCTAGCTTTGGAAAATGTCATGGGAAAGAATGGGCTCAACGCCATCTTGAACATGGCAGGATTGTCCTATTTGATTGGTAACTACCCACCCGACAACCTGAGGCGCGAGTTTGACTTTGCCGATATCTCGGCCCTGATGCAAGCCCTGGAAGATATGTACGGCCCTCGAGGCGGACGTGGCCTGGCGTTGCGTGCCGGGCGTGCTACTTTCGACCGGGTTTTGAAAGACTTTGGCCCCATGGTGGGCATGGCAGACCTGGCTTTCAAGGTGTTGCCCCTCGATGTGAAAGTTAAAGTAGGGTTGCGCGTGGTGGCTGAGACGCTGACCAAGATCAGTGACCAGATAAACAAGGTTGAGACTGCCAGTGACCATTACCTCTACAGGATCTTGCAGTGTCCGGCTTGCTGGGGCCGAACGTCAGATAAACCGTGTTGCCAAATTTCTGCCGGTCTTATCCAGGAAGGGCTCCACTGGCTGAGCGGCGGCAAAGAATTCCGGGTCACCGAGGTCGCCTGTATTGCGATGGGGGACGAGAGTTGTGATTTCGTTGTGCGTAAAGAACCGCTGAGTTAGACAAGAGACACTTTTTCACCTTGCCGCGATCGGAGGTGCAGATGAGGCCCAAAAAGCAACGCATCCTGATTGTAGAGGATGATCTGGATACCGCTGACATGTTGCGCGCCTATTTTGAAGGTCAGGGGTATGAGGTGATGACAGCCGCTTGGGGAAACGATGCCTTGCAATTGTGTCAGGAGATAGTGCCCGACCTCATCATTCAGGATATTCGGCTGCCCGACATCAACGGGTACGAAGTTACCAGGCAACTCCGGCGCAACGTGCGTACCCAGCAGATTCCTGTCATTTTTTTGACAGAAAAACGAGAACGGGCCGACCGCATTGCCGGACTGAAGCTGGGGGCTGTGGACTATATTACCAAACCGTTTGACATGCAAGAATTGCGTCTGCGCGTGCGTAATGCCTTGCGTCGCGCCAGGTATGAAAGTCTGGTCAGCCCGGTGACGGGCCTGCCAGGTGAAAGAGTCGTGCTGGAACGCCTGGAACTGCTACTAGACAAGGATGATTGGGCTGTCGTGCGGATCGGTATTGTGGGCATGGATGCCTTCAACGAAGCCTATGGCTTTGTGGCCGGGGACGACGTGCTGAGGGCAGTGGGGTTGATCATCAGCAACGTGGTCGAGGAGGCAGGCACCGTGGGTGATTTTGTGGGCCATACAGATATGGTGGACTTTGTTTTGATTACCATTCCTGCCAGGGTTGAAGAACTTCAAGCAAAGGTCGCTACTCGCTTGAATCGAGCCATTAGCTACTTCTATCCTATTAAAGACCGCGAACGGGGTTTCGTACGCTTGAAGGACGCCTCGGGCAAAGAGCGTCAGGTTGCTCTGATGTCTGTGGCGATCGGCGTGGTTACTTGCGACATGTCGCCCTTTAGCACGGCCAGGGAGATATGGGAGGCCGCTAAACAGCAGCGAAGTGCGGCCGTGGCTGTGAGCTGATTCTGGCCAGACATTGCAGTCCGTTTGGAACCAGCGGTATTAACGAATGGTTCCGCCTCTCTAGTAGGAGCCATCTTCCTGTGAGCCAGAGCTTGCTAAAGTCTGCACTTTGTGCTATATATAGTTGGGCCTGTCGTGAAGCGAGGGCTAGCCCGTTGCACAGTCTAACGATCCGATAGGGATACTGAAAGGGTCGAGAGGCCCGTGCCGGGGGTTGGTTCCGCGTTCCTTCTGCCTCTGGCGAGGGAGCAAAGGGTGTTGCATTCCAGGACCAGGGGCAAACCCATAGAAAGGAAGCATCGCGCGTGCGGGACTACGAATTGGTTTTTATTATCACTCCTGTCGTGGAGGACGAAAACATCCAGGATGTCGTAGACAGAGTCCGTGGCTGGCTCCAGGCGGACGGGGGCGGAGTGACCAAGGTGGACGTTTGGGGCCGGCGACAGCTCGCCTATCCTATCCAAAAGTTCAGCGAAGGCACGTATGTCCTTCTGAACGCCCAGTTGAAGCCAGATGCTCTCAATGAGCTAGAGCGTAACCTGAAGCTAGATACCTCCATCATTCGCTACCTGCTGGTGCGGATGAACGAATAGACTCCGTCTTTGCCCTCCAGCGCGACAAAGAAGTGTCAAAACGCCAACGACAGGGTGGTTGGACAGGAGTCTATTTGCGGTCTTGGATTTCTAGGGCTACAATCGCGTTTGTGGCTGCGGTTGTAATATCAGGGACCACGGGGTCTAGAGCTCTGTGTGTGAGAGGGGGGCGCCTGAGAAGAGTTGAAGGAGCGCGGATACATGGCACGAGGGCTGAACAAGGTCATGATCATTGGACACGTGGGACGTGAGCCTGAGATGCGCTACACTCCCACCGGCAAGCCAGTGACATCTTTCAGCGTGGCCACCACTCGTGGCTGGACGGCACCCGATGGCAGGCGGTGGGAGGAAACTGACTGGTTCAATGTGGTGTCCTGGGGCAACCTGGCCGAGATTTGCAGGCAACATCTCACCAGAGATCAGCGCGTCTACATTGAGGGGCGGCTGCAAACCCGTGGCTGGGAAGACAGTCAAGGAAAACTTCACTATCGCACCGAGATCGTCGCCAATGAAATGATCATCCTTGGCGAGCGTCGCCCATCCGAGCCTTCGGCGCCAGAAGATGATTCTGTGACGCCGCCTGCTGAAGAGGAGGATACCCTCCTTAACATCTTGACAATCTAAAGGAGAGCGGATTTGGTAGAACAATATCCGGCGGTTAGTGCCGACCGATCAACAACTGAAGAGACAACATGGAGCACGCAGAGACCTCCGCGACCGAGGCGTCGTTGGCGTGGTAATCGTCGGCGCCGACAGCCGCCAAGGCAATGTGCCTTCTGTGTGAGCAAGGTATCTGATGTGGACTACAAGCAGGTTGACGTTCTGCTGCCCTACGTCAAGAATCGAGGCAAGATCAGGCCACGACGCCAGACGGGGCTCTGCGCCAAGCATCAGCGACGGGTGGCGCGCGCTATCAAACGCGCCCGTCACCTGGCTTTGCTGCCTTTCACAACTGCTGGACATGGCAGGGTTCCTAGCTAGCTGCCTGACCATCGATCCCGACGCGGACAGGACATAGGATGTCTATCCTGTGCCCTGTCCTTGTGCGTTCTATGAATTTCACGAAACCAGGTTCCAGTACCCTGGTGGTTTGTACGACGTAGTGCGAAAGACGTGACCAGACCCTATACATCACGCAGCACGTTGGTACACAAGCCTGTTGCACTGAAGTGGGGAGAGGGAAGAATTATGGCAAAAGCGAAACGAGGCCGCAGAAAGAGTCAGAGTAAGGCACTGACCAAGAAACAAATCGCGCGCAGCAAGAAGGTGGCGCGCCAGCAGCGGATGATTTGGTTCGGTGTCGCCGGTGTGATGGCGGCGGTGTTGATCTTCCTGGCGATAGGCTTCTCTGAAGAGTATGTCCGGGCCCCGCGCTGGCCGGTGGCAACGGTCAACGGCGAAGAGATTTCCAGGGCAGAATACCAGAAGCGGGTACGCTATGTGCGGTGGGACCTGCAACTCATCGAACAAAATATCCTGTTGCAGCAGTCCCGCTATGACTCCAACGATGAGGCACAACAATTTCTTTACGAGTACCTTGGCTCTCAGATCCAGCAAGTGCAACAACAGCAACTCTCCGCGCCGACCCAGGTTCTGGAGGATCTGATTGATGAAGCCCTGGTGCGGCAGGAAGCGCATCGCCGAGGCCTGGGCGATCTGACGATCTCTAGCGACCAAGTTCAACTGACCATCGAGCGACAGTTTGGCTACGATCGCAATCCCCCAGAACCGACACCCACGCCTATCACGCCTATAACGACGACGGCCGCCCTCACGCCTACCACACCCGTCGCGCCTATGACCAAAGCGCAGTTCGAGGATAACTATGGCCAATACATCGAGGCCATGCGTTCGGCAGTCAAGGGATTCTCGGAGGAGGATTATCGTCATTTTGTGAAACAGGGTCTCCTGCACGAGAAACTGAACGAAGCGATGGCCGCTGAAATGCCCACCACCGATGAGCACATCCATGCTTACCACATCCTGGTGGAGGACGAGGAGACGGCGGCGGAGGTGCTAGAGAAGTTGAGAGCAGGCGAAGGTTTCGCCGACCTGGTGGCCCAGTATTCTGAGGACGAAGATTCGAAAGAGAAGAACGGCGAGTTAGGCTGGCTGGCGGTAGATCAGGTCGATGCCTTGCCGGCGGTGGTGGAGGCGGCCTTTGCCTTGCAGCCGGGCGAGTTTAGCGAAGTGATTGAGACCTACCAGGGATATCACGTCGTCATGGTTGACGAACGGCGAGCCGATTATCCGCTGGACGAGGCAACGATGGAATCGCGGAAAGCGCGGGCCCTTCACGATTGGTTGGCTCAAGCCCGAGAAACGGCAACCATTGAGCGCACCTGGTCGCTAGAAGACGTTCCCACGGACTGATGAAGGGGACGTTAGGTGAAAATGAGCCCCCGCACCGTCATGGGCGGGGGCTTTGGTGTTATTACAAGCAGTTCGCTCTATATCACGTGTTTCTCGGCTGTCAGGGCTGTCCGGCCGGCAAAGCGGCTGAAGCTGAATTCGCTGATGTCGAAGGTTTGCACTGCCCCGTCCAAGATGATTTCAGCCAGGGTCAAGCCACTGGCGGGGGCCAGCATAAAGCCATGGCCGCTAAAGCCCACGGCGCAGACAAATCCTTCCAGGCCAGGGACCGTGCCCATGATGGGCTGGTTGTCGGGGGTGACGCTGTAGAGGCCGGCCCAACTGCGCATGATGCGCGCCTCCTCAAACACCGGCGCCCGGTGGATGCCGTGCTTGATGACCTTGAGCATCCGCTCCTGGTCTACCGTCAGATCAAAGCCGGGAGGTTGATCCATTTTGCTCATGCCGGTGATGATGCCGGGGCCCTCGGGACGAAAGTACCAGTTGTAGTGAAAGTCAATGGTCATAGGCGCATCGCGAGGGATTTGGGGGAACGGAGCGGTGGCAAAGACCTGACGGCGGTAGGGATGCGCCGGCAGATCTACACCGGCCATCTTTCCCACCAGGTGCGCGTAGGGGCCAGAGGTGTTGACCACCATTTCGGTGGCGATGGAACCTTTCGTTGTCTGCACGCCCCGCACCCTCCCACCGACCACGTCAATGCCAGTCGCTTCCACACGGGTCAGGATGCAGGCTCCCAGGCGGCGAGTTTGTCGTGCATAGCCCATCGCCACGCCGTAAGGGTCGCCGTAGCCGTCGGTGGCATTGTACGTGGCGGCTAGAATGTCCTCCACATTGAGGAACGGCCAGCGAATCTTGACCTCGTCTGGCGAAAGCCACTCAGTACCGACGCCCAGATGATGCTGTAGGGCCACACTCTCACGGAAAATGGCGACTTTTTCTCTGGTACTGAGGAGAAAGAGGTAGCCTACCTGACGGAAACCGGGATCGGCGTCCCTCTCTTCCTGAAAGCGCTCAAAGCGTTGGACGCTGTATTGGCTCATGCGGATGTTGACCTCTGTGGAAAACTGCTGGCGGATGCCACCGGCACTGAGGCCGGTGGAGCCGCTGGCCAGTTGGGGTTCTTTCTCCAGAACGATCACGTCGTTGAGACCTCGCTTTGCCAGGTGATAAGCAGTGCTGAGACCGTGCACGCCGCCGCCGATGATGACGACGCTGGCAGATGTTGGGAACATGGTTTTTCCTCTATTTGACTTTCACCATCTGTAACTGGGCCAAGCCGTCAGGGCTGAGGTCGTCCACATTGCCG
>CAYNKW010000019.1:1404-31266 GCA_964397845.1 uncultured Anaerolineae bacterium | reverse complement strand
TGGTGCCCTCCATCTTTGTGCTGCTAGAGACTCTACCACTGACCCCCAGCGGCAAAGTGAACCGCCGGGCACTACCGGCGCCGGAAGGAACCGACACCGCTTTGACAGAAGGCGCCACGCTGGTAGCACCACGGGATACTTTGGAGCTTCAGTTGGTTCAAGTCTGGGAAGAAATATTGGGTGTCCGGCCCATCGGAGTGACACACAACTTTTTTGAGCTCGGTGGACATTCGCTGCTGGCCGTGCGCCTCACGGCCCGCATCCAGCAGGCAGTGGGGCAACAGTTGCCCCTGGCGACGCTGTTCCAGAACGCGACTGTTGAGCACCTGGCCGCCGTGCTGCGCCAGCATCGTACTGCGGTGGCCAGCACATTCTCTTCACTGGTGCCTATGCAGAAGGGGAATTCAAATAGACAGCCAATATTCTTTGTGCATCCAGGGGGTGGTAATGTGCTCTGCTACATCGATCTGGTTCGTCACCTTGGAGCTAATCAGCCATTCTATGGATTGCAAGCGCGGGGACTGGATGGCGAGCAAGCGCCCTGCACGCAAGTGGAAGAGATGGCCAGTCACTACCTTGAATTGATCCGCACCGTGCAATCCGAGGGCCCCTACCTGCTCGGCGGCTGGTCAATGGGCGGCCTTGTGGCCTTTGAAATGGCGCAACAGCTCCAGGCGCAAGGTCAGACGGTATCGCTGCTGGCTTTGATTGACAGCCACGCGCCAAGCGGCGACCAAGCACCCGGAGTAGATGACCTCGCCCTTTTAGCGAGTTTCGCCCTCGATTTAGGGCTGCCATTACAGCAAATTACTTTCGATGTGGGCAACTTGAGGCAGCTCTCACCCGATGAACGGCTAGCCTGTATAGTCAAACAGGCGAAACAGACTGGTGTCATACCCCCCGACATCGAGTTGGCCCAGGTTCGCTGTCTGTTCCATGTTTTCAAATGCAACTTTCAGGCAATGAATCGTTATATGCCGCGTGCTTACTCGGGACCTATCACGTTATTTACGGCCACTGAGCGATTAGACGAAAAGCCATCGGATGAGGACTTGGATTGGGGCGCGTTGACGGCTGGGAATTTAACGGTGCATGAGGTTCCAGGCAATCACTATACGATGGTACGCGCACCCAACGTCGGCACACTGGCTGAAAAGCTCAAGAAGCATCTGCGCGTAGCAGAGACAATCCACAAGCAGGACAATGTCATAGTATGATAACAGAAAAACAACCTGCCATGACCCATAAACTGCGTGTCTTTGGTCTCATCTGGTTTGGGCAACTGGTTTCTATCGTTGGCTCCGGCCTTACCGGCTTTGCGCTGGGCGTTTGGGTCTACGAGAATACCGGATCGGTCACACAGCTCGCCCTTATCTCCTTCTTCTTCACCCTGCCTGGCATCGTGCTGGCGCCCGTGGCTGGTGCGCTCGTAGACCGTTGGGACCGACGCTGGGTCATGATTTTGACCGATAGCGGTGCAGCGCTCAGCACATTGGCCATCTGGCTTCTTCTCAGGGTAGGGCAGCTCGAGATATGGCACATCTACATCGCCAATACCTTCAGCGCGGTTTGTATCACATTTCAGCAACTAGCCTACTCTGCTGCCACGACGCTGCTTGTGCCCAAGAAGCAATTCGGCCGTGCCAGTGGCGTGATTCAACTGGGGCCGGCGATGGCCCAAATCATTACGCCAGCATTGGCAGGAGCGTTCATGGTGACTATTGGCATCCCGGGCATTGTCTTGATCGACTTTGCTACTTTCGTCTTTGCCCTGCTGATCCTGTTTGTGGTGCGGATTCCCAAACCCAAAGTTACCGCCGCTGGTCGGGAGGCAAAAGGTACATTCTTGCATGAGGCTACTTACGGCTGGGCCTACATCAAGGCGCGACCAGGACTTCTGGGCCTGACGTTTCTCAGCGCGGCCATGAACTTTGCCATGGGCATCGTCCTGGTGTTAATCGTCCCCTTAGTACTGAGTTTTACCGACGCCTCGGTATTGGGCGTTGTCCAGTCCATCGCTGGTGGCGGTATGCTACTGGGCGCGCTGGCAATGAGCGTGTGGGGTGGCCCCAGCCGCCGCATCAACGGCGTGCTCAGCACTATGCTGCTGCGAGGAATCATATTATTCCTGGGTGGACTGCAACCCAGCGCCTTCCTCATTGCCACAGTGGCCTTTGTGTTCATGTTCAACATGCAAATCACCATTGGCTGCATACAGGCCATCTGGCAAAGTAAAGTCGCACCCGATGTGCAAGGACGTGTCTTTGCTGCACGTCAAATGGTTAGTTGGGCAAGCAGTCCTCTCGCTTACCTGGTTGCTGGTCCGCTGGCCGACAATGTTTTCGAACCACTGTTGGCCATCAACGGCCCTTTGGCGGGGAGCATCGGGCAAATCGTCGGTACCGGGCCGGGGCGCGGTATCGGTTTGCTGTTTATTGTGATAGGCATTCTTGTCGTGCTGATAACGATGGGCAGCTATCTATATCCACGCCTGCGGTTCGTGGAGGATGAGCTGCCAGATACCATTGGCGACGATGTCTCTGGCGCATGAACTTCCACAACCGTCCAATGTGGTTTGTACGCTGCCCCTGGCCGCAAATCAACGGAACCATTGAGGTCTCCGGACGGCATTTGAAGCAATCTCGTATGGTTTTCTGAGAATTGTAATTTTGGCTATTGTGATTCCAAAAAGACCTCCAGGGGCAGTTCGGCGGCCAGTTCCTCGATGGAAATATCGTCTCCGCCGATGGGTTCGTAGTCTTCGGCCGCCACGAGTATGCTGAATTCGCCGGCCGGATCCAGGGGCTCCTCTAACTCAAAGTACCCGTTGCGATCGGTTTCGGCCAGGACAAGCACCTGGCTCTCGTCCCACTCGAAATCCCGCAGCCGAACATCCGGCTTCAGGACGATGAACAGCGCACCCCGGATAGCCCGCATGGTGTCGGCATCCTTGACGTAGCCCTCCAGAACGACGCCTTCCGGCTCCTCTCTCTCGGGCGGTCTGGTCTGACGGCCCTCGCCCAAGGTCACCTCGCCAGATTGCAATACCTGCCCTTCGACAATCAGTTCGACACTGTACGCGCCATCGAGCAAACCGCCGCTTTCGGAGTAGATGTAGTCGTAAAAGGTTCCTTCGTTGCCCCACTCCCATTCGTAGGGTATTTCCAGCACCTTTACGTCGTCAATGTACCACACCTCGGCCAAGTCCAGGCCGTCCTGCATCCCCTCATAGTCGGAAAAGATGTGCACTTTTTCTGTGCCAGATGGAAACTCGTCGGTCTCGCCCACGGGATCGCCCCGGCGGGTGACGCCCTCGGCAAAGATAATCTCGCCAAAGGATGCACCGCCGGTCTTGCCGCCAGAGTCGCCCACTGCCCAAAAGTCAGACGTCGCCTTTAGCTCGCCCTCGATGTACAGTTCCAGGCGATACCGGCCCGGCGCCAGCCCCGATTCGACATTAACGCTAATCCAGTAACCGCCATCTCCCGCCTCAGGCCAACGGCCACTCTCGGTATATGCTTCCTCGCCATCCGCGTACCAGACCTGGCTCCATTTGTCCTGCTTGCCCAAGTTTTCGTAGTCAAAGAAAGCATAGACCCCGGTGACACCGGCGGGCAGGAGATAGCCTGCGTCCTCCTTAGCGTCGCTATCGGCAAAGATGACGTTGCGAAAAGCAGGGTCGCCGGTCGGCCGGCCGCCGATCTCAATGAAAGCTTCGGCCAGCATCTCGTCTTCAACGTAAACCTCCAGGGTGTATTCCGCATCCTCCAAGTCAGCGTCGCTCCAGCCGATCCACCACATGCCCGTCTCGCCACTGTTCCACACCGAGGGCGGCAAGCCCCAGTCCTCCGCCTCTTGACCATCGAGGTAAGTCTTCATGGAATAGATCACACCGTCAACCATCCCCTCGTAGTCAAAGAAGAGATAGAGACTGCGGGAATCAGAGGGCAGGCTGGTGACCACGTCCACCGGCAAATCAACGTCGTTGATCTCGGAAGCGAAGAACAGACGGCCGAGAGTGGCGTCGCCTTCGTAGGCTTCCCTGTCCGGCGCATCTCTCTCGACGGTGACGCCAGACCGGGCCTGCTCGACGAGTGGCAAAGCCAGATTGACCGGTCGCAGGGCATTGATAAAGCCGCCGATGGGCACCGCCGAATCCTGGTCGTCAACGACGCCGTCGCCGTTGGTGTCGGCCACCGGACGGGCATCCACGATCTCGTCCGTAACGCCCCCCTGGGTGGGCACACCGACCAGCAGCCCATCTTCGTCTACCGCTGTACCGCCGCTGTTGCCGCCGGCGATGGTGGCATCGGTCTTGATCCAGGCCCGGCCCTGCACCCCCGACTCGTGAGTGAAGCCGCTGACGTTGCCCGAGGTGAAGGTGATAGTTTCGCCACCGATGCCAGGATAGCCAAATATGTTGATCTGATCGCCCACCTCCAGCGAGTCGGAATCGCCCAGCCCGGTATAGGGCAGGTCAAGGTCCTCGGCGTCCACCGGACTGCCGTCCAAATCGTGCGTTACGCGGACGACCGCCAGGTCAAGGGCGGGATCGTAGGCCGCAACTTCAGCCAGATAAGTCAGACGCGCCGGTTCATCGGAACTGATGGTCAGCGCGACCACCAGAAAATCGTACTCATAGTCGCTGGGGTAGCCCATGGCCACCGGATAGGCCACGTGGCAGTTGGTGAGGATCAGCCCTTGAGGATCAATAATGGTGCCCGATCCCCACCAGAGCGGCACCGGGTCGCCCCTCGCGTCTTCCGCGACGGCATAGATGCGTACCACCGTCTTGAGCACCTTGCGCCGGGTGCTTCGATCCAGCGCCTGCGCTGGCGCGATGCCCAGAGCGCCTATCAGAAGGGCCAGTGCGACCACGACACTGAGGGTCTTGAAAGCCTGTATCGTTCGTTTCGTTCTTCTTATTCGTCTCATGGCTATCTTTCTCTCCCTCTCACCCGCTGAACCCTGCGTCCCGGATGAAAGCTTTGAAGTCTTTTTCGGCTGCGCCAAAGTCCGCCTCGCCAGACAAAAGGGTAAAGGTGCAAAGATACTCGCCCTTTACTGCCGTATAGTCCAGTCCCAGCACCACTGCCGGCAACGACTCTCGAAAGGGGTCTGGATTCTCCTCCACGTAAACGTAGCGCGACCAGATGGCCCGTGGTGCCTCGGGCTCCTCGTCTGCCGTATCGATATCCGCCAGCAGCGCCTGCCCCCCCTCGTCCACCGGCTCAATGTCCAGCAGACGGAAGGACGTCAACTTGCGCGCCCGGTTCACCGAGGTCGCGTTGATCGCGTCCATCAGACTCATGGGACAGGCAGGGTCCAATTTATCGGCCGTGACCTGGTACGTGGTCTTGAAAGGCCCAGAGTTGGGATCGCGAGCTCTGAACACATAGTCCTCGGCGCTGCTTATCAGCCAGCCGGCCGGATAGTTCAGGATGAGACCGGTTTCAGAATCGGTGAAACTCTCCCTGCCCCCCACTGCCCAGGCTTTGACCGCCCAGCCCAGCAAAAGAGCAACGGCGACGATGCCTATCACGAGCCAGTCGGCCCAGCGGTCGCGCCGCGTGCGAACAGTACTTGCCACCATCATGATCGTTCCTCCTCTTCTCTAGCCCGCCGATCCTGCGGCCAGTGTGAGCCGGTTGGCGCGGCGCATCAGGTAATAGAGCAGGGCAAAGGCCGCCAGGGCCACGGCCGTTGCCAAAACGAGACCGTTCACCGGCCGGTAGCGCAAGCCTACCGTGACGATCTCGCCGCGCACGTAGGTGAACAGGCCATTCAACACGGCAGCGATGGTCACGCCCAGCGGCAACCACCAGACCGGCTCTTCCTCGAACTTGGCCCGTCCCAGAAAGTAGCCGCTGACGCCGGCAAAACTCGCCTGCGCCAATGCAGTCACGGCGATGCGGACCACGCCCACGCCCAGGTCTACTCCCGCGTTGGCCGTCACGTAGTGGATGTTGAGCATGGTAGCAAAGCCCAGGCCGGCCGCGGTGCCATAGATGACGCCGTCAATTCGCTCGTCAAACTCTGGCGAGAGATAGACACTATAGCGCACAGCAGCGTACTTGAGGAACTCTTGCACAAAGCCGATGATCAGAATGTTCCCCAGAATGTTTGCCGCCGCGCTACGGGACATCCACGCCTGCACCTGGAACAGGTCACGAACCAGCGGAATGCCCGCCGCGCTGGCCAGCAACCCGCCCAGCAGAAAAACGGCCAGGACGAACCCCTTGGGCTCGGGTTCCAGACGGTCTTGCTGATAGAAGAAACCTAGCCAGAGCAGCGCCGGGATCAGGGCCAAAACGATGCCCGCCCACACCAGCGCCGCCCCATCCAGCACCAGTTTGGTGCGGGAGACAATGAGCGCTACCAGGCCAACAAAGACCAACACACCTACGATCTGCACCACGCCTGAGGCCCACACACTCCGCCGGTCCTGGGCCACTTTGGCATAATGCGTCTCGCAGTAATAGCGCCCTCCCAGGCGCGGCGCATCTGGCCCCACTGATTTGTGGCAGACGCAACAGATTTGCTCGATCATGAGACCACCTCCTTAACTTGCGCTTACTCGTCGTCATAAAAACAGAGAGGGCCACGTCCGATTGAGAACAACTGGGAACAACCGAACGGAAGCCCTGTAAATCAAGATTCTGTCCCGGGTGCGCCGTGAGACCAGTGGCCAACGGTGACACCTGGTTGAAGTAGAGCGGAGCACCAATCTGCGAACGACATGTGGTACCTCTTGCCAGGATGAGAAGACGAATCTAAGGCACCTCTGCTTCACATTTTATCACTAAACCGTTGTCTTGTCAATGTCCAATAGGGGCCACTTGCGCCTTTGGAGATTTAGCGGTACAATGCAGGGTAACAACACAAGCGGTAGACAGACGACATTGAGATCGCACAGGAAAACGCAGCATGGGTAACGGACAAAAAAGAATCCTCATCGTTGACGACGACGTTACGCTAGGCAACGTCCTGCGGCAGGCGCTCAAACTCTCCAACGACTCCTATGAAGTCCATCTGGCTCGTAACGCCGACGAGGCCCTGGCCCAGATCAGCCAGCGTGGCTTCGATCTGATCGTTACCGATATAAAAATGGAAGGTTTATCGGGCCTGCAACTCCTGGAAGCACTGCGCCGGGTGGCTCCCGACACACGGACCGTCGCCATGACCGCTTTTAGTTCGACCGACATTGAGGAACGAGCCCGCATGTTGGGCGTGTATGACTATGTCACCAAACCCTTCACCATCCAGGAGTTCAGATCTCTGGTCAATACTGCCCTGGAAGCACAAGAGCCTCCCACGCCAGAGAAGCTGTCCCCTTCTCAGTTGAAAGCTGTGAACAAGACCCTGTCCGACCTGCGGGCCAACACTGGCGTGCAGGCGGCCTTCTTTATCGAGGAAGAGAGTGCCAACGTCCTGGGCGTAGCCAGTGACACCAACGACCTGGACCTGACCTCCCTTGCCAACGCGCTGGTGGAGATCACCCATCGCATGACTGCCGAAGTTGCCAGGGTCTTTGGAGGCAGCAGCGGCTTCCAGCGCAGCCAGTACGTGGGCGAAACCTTCAACCTCACGACGTATCGCCTGACAGGAGAGGGATTGCTTATCGTCGTATACGGCCCCCACGTCAAGGAAGGTATCATTTCGTTCTATGCCCGGCAAACCCTCGAAGCGTTGGCCCCAATCCTGCAAACAGAAACACCTCCTGAGACGCTGGACGATGCCGGGGCGCAATACCAGGCCTCGACCGAGACAATCACTCCTCCCTCACAGCCCGCCGCATCTGAACCTACAATCGAATTTGAACAAGAAAACGATTCTGAGCCAATGAGTCTGGAACAGGCTCTGACTATGGGGCTGCTGGACGATGACTTTCTCAAAGGACTAGAGGAAGAAACGTAATGGATGGTCAGATGAATCTCTTGATGCGCGGCTCCTGGCGCTACCAGCGATAACGCACGGTATACGTCACCGATGCCTCGCCGTCGGCCGGCACTTCCAGACGCCACTCGATGGTCTGCGCGTCGGTCCTGGTGTGTTCTGCCGTCTCCTCGACGATCTCCCAGTCACTCCAGCGGTACATCCTCTCCATCACCCGCACTTCCACGTCTTCTTCTTTGTGGTTGCGCAGCATGATAGTAAACGTCTCCTCTATGGATCGCTCACCCAGGCGCTTGAAATCATCCTGCACCCGCTCGCCGACAATGTCAAAGGCATTGCCCAGGGAAAGCTGGATGACCTCGTCCTTGGGCGTGTGATCAATGCTGTCCTCGCCGACGAGCAACTCGGAGCCGTCTATGTCCTTCTTGTAAACCCGAACCTTCCCCTTGGGCAAGGCAATGCCCAGCCCTTCCTCCTCGCCGTTCACAAGCTTTAGCACGACGGCCACTTTTTTGTCAGTGACGCTGCCATAGCCGGGGTCGTCCACTACATAGCCATAGAAGCGGGTCGGCGAACCGTCGTAGACGAAGAATTTCTCCGCCGGCACGTCTGTGGCGCTGGCAAACTCTACCTGCTTGGTCTGGTTATCCTTCACCGTCACCGGCCGCTGCACCTCGTACAGGTGATACTCAAAGAAAGCTCGCTCTTCCACAGCGGGAGCAGGCGTAGGCATCGCCTCGTAGACCCCCTTCTCAGCGACGCGGCCCACCTCCTCGACACGGTGGATGTCGCCGGCCACCAGCTTGAGTTTGGCCTCTTTGTAGGTAGCCCCGCTGCGGTTGTCCACTGTCACCCAGCCGGTGAGGTCTAGACTGGCATCATCCTCGCTCAGTACGACAATGTAATCGGCGCGCCAGTTCAGTCCCTCGGTGAGATAGGCCACTTCGGTATCGTGCGTCCCCGGTTCCTCGGCTTCCAGCAGCCACACCAAGGTCGGGCGAGTGATGAGCCCCTCGGGCAACGCGGGGAAGGAGAAATCCTGCACTCTTTCAAGCTTGACCACCGTGACCTGGCCGCCGGCGGCCCGCAGGATCACGTCTCCGGCCCCGCTGAGAAGCGTACCGGTGTAGGCCGTGCCATCTTCAGTCACTATCGTGATCTCCTGGTCCACATACTTTGCCAGTAACCTGGCCGTGCTCACCAGATCGTACTCATAGTTCTGTTCCAGTACCACCGTGCTGTCCGGGTCTGTGAGAGAGCGAAAGTGAACCGAAGTGGGGTCAATCTGGGATGCCACGTCGGTGAACTGCACTTCGTTAAGGCCGGCCACCAAATCCAGCGGGCGACGGTCAATGACCAACGCCAGGTTCTGATTGTAGACCGTCAACTCGATGCCCTCTCCCTGGGCCCGAGTTACCTGAGTCTGCCCCAACAGCGATGGGCTGCCCGAAGAAACCAGCAAAGCCAGTGCCAGCACACCGACCGCCAGGCCCCATAACAGCCGCCTTTGTCCGTCTTGTCCAGACATAGATTTGCCTCCTTCCTACATATGGTACCCTGCTCACACCGGATCGGCAGATCCGGTGGCTTGGCGGCGCGACCCTTTGTCCCTGGGCCCTGTACTTGTCGTCCAGGACAAGTGCCAAAGGGTCCCGCCGGAGCAAAATACGGCAACGTCACGACAGCAAGAACGTTGGGCAAAACTGCCCGTCAACGGAAAAAAGAGCCCCGACGGCCGCTTTCGGCCAATACGGAGCTCCCTTCCGGCGTTACCCACCCTTACGAATCGTGTAAGTATAGATAAACACTTTCTTGGGCGGAAACTCTTCAGCCTCAGGCTTTGGCGTGTCCTTTGCTGCCGCTCCCCCCGTACGAGTGGAAGACCGTGGCCCACGCTTTTTCCGCGGCCGCCGCCTGCCACGTCGCCTGGACCCGGACCGGCTGCCCGATGATCCGGCGTTGCTCATGATATTCCCTCCCTCAGATAACAGACGCTATCTGATCATTCTGGATTTTGGCCATTTCGAGGAGTGAGCATCCCCTAAGCGCCGCCTGCTCGACGGCGGTGCGGGTCAGGCAAAAGTGCCAAAAAACTCATACTTGGTGTTTTGTGCCACCCACAGTTGAGACTTGCTGCCTACACCACCCGCTGCTTGTTGAAGCGATACGTGATACGTCCCCGCGTCAGGTCATAGGGTGACAGCTCCAGGCGAACCCGATCACCCAGCAGGATGCGAATGTAGTACTTGCGCAGCCTGCCCGAGAGATAGGCCAGCACCTGATGACCACTGTCCAACCGCACGCGAAACTGCGTGCCGGGAAGCGCTTCCACAACCACGCCTTCAATCTCTATTTTTTCCTGACTTGGCTTTTTCCCTTTTGGCATTTACTTTACTGCATCCTTCGAGCCTGACGGCGCTCTCGTTGCCTGGTCTTGCGGATGGCCTTTTTCTTGGCTCGACGGCGCGTTTCGCTCTTGGAGACGTACCATCGCTTTTTGCGCAGCGTGGTCAACACGCCACTCCGCGTCACCTCCCTGCGGAATCGCCTTAGCAGGCTATCCTGCGACTCGTTGGGCCTTGAAAAAACTGTCGTCACTTGATAGATCACCTCCTTTCTTACCAGGAGCTTTCTCGAAAAGTCTGTTCTGTTCCCACAAACACTACAGCGGATTGAGAAACAAACGGATTCTCCCCCACCCAGTCATCTGTTCTATTCCAAAATCCGTTGTAGTGTCCCACGGCAACCGCTTTCCCAAAGAACTCGCCATTACACGGAGCCTATGGCAGCGGCCCGTTTCTCCAAACAAAAGCTCGGCCACTCTCCGGGAAAGAACCGAAAAGAGAGGAAACCGAGCTTGCCGGGCAGTCAATAAATGTAGCGAACAAGCGTTTGGCGATAACTGCTACTCCTTGTCGCCGTCCTTGATATTCTTTACATCAGCCTTTCCACAAGCTCTTGATTCAAGACATAATTATACTCAAGGACAATGCATTTGTCAAACCCAGATGCGCTTTTGAACGAGTTGGGGTATAATAGGCCTATGACCTCCATACTCTCCCTCATGCAATTCACCCCCACCCAAACCCAGGCCGTGACCACGACCGAGGCCCACGTGGTCATCACCGCTGGGGCGGGCTCCGGCAAGACGCGCACGCTGGTGGGCCGCTACCTGCGCCTGCTGGAAGCAGGCCTGCCGCTGCGTTCGCTGGTGGCCATCACTTTCACCGAAAAGGCCGCCCGCGAGATGCGCACGCGCATCCGCGAAACGATCCAGGAATGGCTGGCCAAGCAGAACGTGCCCCACCACGATGCCTGGCAAGAAACCTTTGCCCACCTCGACGCGGCGCGCATTGGCACGATCCACAGCCTGTGCGCCGAAATCCTCCGCGCCCACCCTGCCGAGGCTGGCCTGGACCCCGCTTTCGACGTGTTGGACGAGAACGCCGCCGCCCTCCTCCGCGCCCGCGCCGCCGAATCGGCCCTGGCCTGGGCCGCCGCCGACCCCGGCGCAGCCCGCCTTTTTGGCCCTCTGACCGAGCACCAGCTTCGCAACGCGGTGAGCAACCTGTTGGCCCACCGGCTGGACGCCACCGTCGCCTTTGCCGCCCTGGACGACGACCCTCTGGTGGTCTGGGAGCAGGCCGTCGCCGAGGCCGTCGCCGCCTACGCCGACGCCCCGGACGTGCAAGCGGCCATCGCCGACCTGACTACGCTGCGCCAAAGCGGTCACCTGCTCCGTGACGCCGGTGATAGGCTGGCTCCGCAGGTCAAAGAATTCCTGGCCGCCTGGTTCGAGATCGAGACTGCCCGTGCCGCCGCTGACTGGGCGACCGCCTTCGCCGCAACGTGGACAAGCTCCTGGCCGACGCCCACCGCAGCGGCCTGGTGAGCGTGACCGAGTTCCTGGAATACGTCGCCGCCCTGCGCGACGCCGCCGCCCGCGAAGGCGAGGCGCCCATCGAGGCCGTCGGAGCCGTACAACTGATGACCGTCCACAAGGCCAAAGGGATCGAGTTTCCCGTGGTCGTCATTGCCGACGCGGCGCACCGGGGCCAAAGGCCGGCCGGCACGGTTATCGTCGAACCGGCGCGGGGTGTGGCGCTGAAGGTTCAAGACAGGGAGAACAAGACCCGTCCGGCCCACCACCGGCTGGCGGCGCTGCGCCAGGCTGCAATGGAGGAGGCCGAGTCGAAACGCCTGCTCTACGTGGCCGCCACGCGGGCCAGAGAAAAGCTACTCATCAGCGGACACACCAAACGCAAAAAGGACGGCTCGCTCACCCTCGCCGGCTGGCTGGGCTGGCTGGGAGAACAGGTCGGTCTGGACAAAGCCCGCCTGGACACCTCGCCCTCGGTGCCGCAGCCGGTACCGCTGGCCTGGCCTGACAGCAACCTGGCCTGTGTCCTCCTCCCGCCCCAGCCGGCGCCCCTCTCGCCGGAACTGGCGGAACTGGCCGCCGTGCTGGAATTGGGGGCAAAGCCGGCCCCAGCAGCCCCACAGGAACCTGCCGCACCCTTTCCGCCCGACCTGCTGGCGCCCATTTACGTCCCGCCGGCCGACGAGGCCGACGAAAAGACCCGCCGGCGGGAACAAGAGCCACCGCAGCGCGTCTGGCGCGTCGTCCCTCGCCCGGGCCAACGCCCGCCGGCCCGGGTGGTGGGAAAACTAACCCACACTGCCCTGGCTCACTGGCGCTTCCCCGACCGGCCAGACTTTGAGGTCTTTCTCTTTCCCTACGCCCTGGAAGCCGGCCTGACCGATCACGGCGAGATCACGGCCGCCATGACGGAGGCAAGGCGCCTGCTGGCTCGCTTCCAGCAACACCCTCTTTACGCCGAGATGAGTTCTGCCGAGCGCCACCACGAACTGCCCTACAGCGTCGAACTGGCAGAAGGGATGCACAGCGGCATCATAGACCTGCTTTACCGGTCGAACGATCGCTGGACGGTCGTCGAGTTCAAGACCGATCGCCTGGCCCAGACCGACGACCTGGCAAGCCACATCGCCGGCCAGAAATACGACCGCCAGGTGGAACGTTATGTCGAGGCCGTACACCGCCTGCTGGGGGAACGTCCCCGCGCCTTGCTCGTCTTTCTCAACGTGGACCGCCAGGTGCGCGTGGTAGCCTGCGGGGCGTGAGGCAGGAGCACCGATTTTAGCCAAACTCTGGGTCGAATGTCATTCTGAGGAGCAAAGCGACGCCTGTCCTGAGCAAAGTCGAAGGGAAGAATCCCGTTGTTTGCAGAGGTTGATCTCGCTTGCCAAGAACGAGACTCTTCGCCTTCGGCTCAGAGTGACATTAAAATCAGTGCTCCTGGGGCGTGAGACGCTAGAATTTGCCAACCTTTTCCTTTTATGGTATAATATTTTAGGCAATCTCGTGCCTTGCCCTGGTTTGTGTCCTGGAGGGGATGATGATCTGCTGGAAAGCGCCATCCAGTCGAGAAAGACAAAGGCTGGCCTTGAGCCGCGTGCACGACGCACACCTCACGTATTATTATGCCCTCCGACAGGTTTTGCCTCCGTACTTGATGCCTACGGCGCTTTGTCTTCTCTCGCCTGCTGATAAGGGCCTTGTGCCCCCAGCAGGTGTTTTTGTGCTTTGACCCACGCTGCTGCTTCATCGCCTTATTTTCCATCCAACCTGACAGGGAAACAGAAAATGCTCTCCCAATTTCGCGTTGCCCGGTATCGCTTCCAGTTGCAAGCCCTGGAAGATACGCGCTTGCCCAGGTACAAGGGCGGCACGCTGCGCGGCGGTTTCGGCAACGTCTTCAAGCGAGCCGTCTGCGCCTACCGGGACTGGCGGGCACGGGACTGCGCCGCCTGCCCGCTGCGCTCCCGCTGTGCTTATGCTTACGTCTTTGAGACACTCCCTCCAGCCGACGTTGAGATCACCGGCAAGCTGAGCGATGCTCCCCGTCCCTTTGTCCTCGAACCGCCCCTCGACCGCCGCACCGGTTATCGTGCCAGTGACATTCTGCCCTTTGGCTTGGTGCTGGTGGGTCAGGGCATCCACTACTTGCCCTATTTCATCGCCGTGTTTCAGGCCCTGGGCGAGGCCGGTCTGGGCCGCGATCGCGGGCGCTTCCGCCTGCAGCAGGTGGAGGCGATGCATCCGCTGTCGGGTGAGACGGCCATGGTCTACCGCGCCGACGGCACCGCCCGCGATTGCGATCTGAGCGCCGGTTACGCCGAGGTGGAGGCCGCCGCCCAGACGCTGCCCCCGGACCGCCTGGGTCTGCATTTTCTGACCCCCATCCGCATCAAGTACGATGGCCATTATGTGGCCGAGCCGCCGTTTCACGTGTTGTTTCGCAACGCGCTGCGCCGGGTGTCGTGGCTGTCCTACTTTCATTGCGGCGAGCGGTGGGAGGCCGACTTTCCCGGTCTGGTCGCCGCCGCCGAGCGGGTGACGACGGCGCGCATGGCGACGACGTGGGTGGACTGGGGGCGCACGTCCACGCGGCAGCGGCGGCACATGACCCTGGGCGGCTTCATTGGCCAGGCGGAGTACGAGGGAGACTTGCAACCTTTTCTGCCACTGATGCTGCTGGGCAGTCTGGTGCACGTGGGCAAGGCGTGCACCTTTGGGCATGGGTGGTATGAAGTACAGTGACGAATGACGAATGACCAATGGAAGAAATTCAGCGAATTTTCGTGGAAGGTTGATCGGCAGGATAGGAACGTGATACACTCTGCACCGTAGAACGAGGGCTTACTCCGAATAAGAAGGATCGTTTGGCTAAAATCAACACGGTTCGGTTGACAGCACAAGGTTACTCGACCGGTGCTTACAGTGCAGACTTTCGGTGTTGGCAGCTCAGGCCACACGCCGGTTCTGTTCGCTTGTGTGGTGAAGTCAAGCTATCGGGAGGAAAAGTATGCCAGAATGCGATGAGCGAATACTTAAAAGAAAGACTGAAAGATACTGGAAAGATCTGCGGCGCAACGCGAATTATCGAGTCCCCGTTTGGCGAAACTACGTAGAAGACCTTCTCCCTTTGGAGATGGCCTATATAGCAGCCAAGGAAAAGCTCCCTCAGGAGCCTTGTCAGACGCTGGTCCTCCTGGTAGGGCAATCCATCGAGCCGCTGCTACAATCCGTGTGGGCTCACAATCCCAAAAAGCTGCTGTTGATCCTCAATCAGCAGTATGATGAAGAGACCACTGGGGAGAACTTTGGCCATACTTTGTGCGAACTGCTCTCACAACTCCCTCCAGATCGGCGTGTTTCGGATGAGCACATTCACCAGAAGTTCGTGAAACCGAGTCCGGCCAATGTCTTTTGCACGTTGGTCGAACAGGCGCGCGATCGGGAAGGAGTGGTCGTGGACATCACCGGGGCCAAGAAAAGCATGGTGGCCGGGGCTTTTCTTTATGCTGCTTATGCGGATGTGCCCGTCTCCTATGTAGACTTTGAAGATACCACGTACAGCGCCAGGTATGGCAGGCCGTATGGTTATGCTTCCCACATCCGCTCATTCGAGAATCCTTACACCGCTTTTGCCCTGCGCGATTGGGAGCGGGTGCGCCGATTCTGTCGGCGCTACAAATTCCGCGATGCCCGACTATTGTTGGGTGGCAACGACGATGGCGAGCCGGGCACCGTGCTCGCAAGTATGACCCACTATCTGCCCGGTTCAGAGTCGGCCGTTAAGAAACTGATCGCGGTGCTTCATTGTTACGAGTCGTGGGACGCAGGAGACTACAATCAAGCGGCCGATCTCGCCAACAGAATTGCAGGCTTTGAGCCCCCAACTGTGCTGACCTTGCTGGGCAGGAAATGGTTCACGGTAAAGGATACCCGATTCGAGGGTGGACTGCCCGATTTCTACGACGATACGCCCGAGTTCAGAGCGTATGTCTACGATGAAATGTCCCGTATTAACCGACTGATCGAGCTTAATCGTGACTACCGGTCGGCTTTTTTGCGTGCCGGTAGCCTGAGCGAGATAGTAATGTTGGCCCGCTTGGTCAAAATGGTCGGTGATGATCCTCGAAAAGGTGAACTGCTCAAGAGTCTACAGTACAGAACGCCGGGTGCGAAATGGGTCTTCAAAGAACTACTCCGATCCCCTGGAACCATCTTTCAGATTGGCAAGGACATCCGGTTCCAGGGTGCGCCTGACATCCCGGTCACAGTCATGGAGAGGATGTCCCATTGGTGGAAGGACACCCATCTATTCAATGGCGAACGCGGTTGGGACGTGTTCATCAAAAGACGCAATGACCTAGCCCACAAGTATTTCTCTGTCCCTCTCTCATGGGCCGAGGATGCTTTGAGATTCGTTCGACTTAACGTCGAGGATTTGTGGGGACTCGATCCCGGAACGGTGGACACGGAGGCGATGAAATGGTCCGACCTGTGTAGGTTCACCGGATTGGAGCAGTATCTCCCTCCCAATCTCTGCGCAGATGGAAAGGAAAAGGAGAAAGACCAATGACTGAGTATTTGTTAGCCGTCGAGGCGGATCGCATTCAGGATCTGCTTTTCCGCTCCTCTCAGTTGCGCGAGGTGGTGGGCGGAAGCCAGTTGTTGACACGATTCTGTGGGGACACGCCCGCTCTGCTGGAAAAAACCTTGGGCATCACGCCCGACGTCATCACCAGCGGCGGCGGGAGCTTTCGCATAACGTTCGAGACCGAGGAGGACGCCCGTCGATTTGGCACGGCGCTGGCCGAGGTTTACCACCGCGCCACCGGGGGCACCCTCAGCGTGGCCGAGCCGGTGCTGATGACGAAGGGCTACGGGCCGGCCAGCGATGAGGCCGGTGAGAGGCTGCGCCAGGCCAAGCGCAGCGGCCTGCCTTTGGCAACGCCGCACATCCCCTACATGGCTCTCTGCGAATCCTGCGGCGTGGGATTGGCCGAGGCTCACGAACTCCGCACCTCACAGGAGAGGGAGGGACACTACCTCTGCCCCTCCTGCCGTGCCAAGGCCGCCGAACGAGAGGTGCACAGCCGGGGAGATTTTCTCAAAAGGTTTTATGATGAGACACACTCAGAGCTAGATTGGCCCCCCACTCCCAAAGATGTGGCGTGCTACGACCCCCGCGATTACGTCGCTTACATCGTCGCTGACGGCGACGGCATGGGCAAGGTGTTCAAGGCGTGCTGTCGGGACCAGGCTCACGCACTCTCCAAAAAGATGGACGAGGTGCTTCGGGAGGCCCTGGCGGAGCCGACGCGACGGTTTTTGAAAAACGCCGTGGCCGCGCGAGCTCGGTGTATCCCCGTACTTCCGCTCATCCTAGGCGGCGACGATCTGTTCGCCCTGGTGCCTGCCCGCTGGGGGATCGACATCGCCCGGCGACTCTGCCGCACATTCCAGGACGAGATAACCGCGTTTGTGCGTAGGAAAGGGATCACGCTTGGCCGAGAAAAAGACGACAAGAGTGATCTGACAATCACCATCTCCGCTGCGGTGGTGATCTGCAAGGCCAACTACCCCTACTACCTGGCGCACGACATCGGCGAGAAGCGCCTCGGTGAGACCAAGCGGACGGTCAAAGCCCTGGCCGACGAGGGGTCACGCCTTTCGGCGGTGGACTTTGAGATCGTACTGGGGAGCCAGGCTGCGCCCCACGAAAGAGCCGGCAACTGGCGGCCCACCCTCCGCCCATACTGGGTGACCGACGGTGAGGTGCCTTCCAGATGGGGTCTGTCCATTAACAAACTGCTGGAGTGGCGCCGTCAATTGGTCGGCACTCCGGCACGGCGCCGCTCCCAGTTGCGGGAGCACTTCGACGGGGTGCCGGAGAAAGGGGATAACGGCTGGGATGACGGCCTGCTGCGCATCCTGAAGCGCATTGAGCGGGATTGGACACGAAAGGAAAAGCATCCCGTGCGAAAGGCACTCGAGGAATTGGGAGGCGTCAAGCTGGAGGAGTGGTACGAACTCAATCGGAAGCACGACAAGGACTTCTGGCACGGCCACGGCATGGCGGACCTGCTGCGGGTCTGGGATTGGACACTGAATCTGGATCACCCGCCGATTGCATACGAGGGAGGCGAGCGATGAGTCTGAAGTTGACTTTTCAGATCGAGATGACCTCCGACTATCATGTCGGGGCCGGATATGGCAAGGGCACCGAGATCGATTCGGCTTTGCTGCGGGACGCCGATGGACTACCGGTGCTCCGTGGCACGGTGCTCAATGGCTTGCTGCGCGATGGCCTGTGGCGCTTGCTGCAACAGGAGCCGTTGCAAAAGTGGCAGCAATGTCGGGATTCTGGTCAGGCGGATGTGGAAGAACGCTACTGCGGACAGTACACTGTCGGCGATGTTGATCCTTGCCCCATCTGCCGGCTTTTTGGCACCCCGCGTACGATGAAGCGCTGGCGCATCGGGTCGGCCCGGCCGCTGGGCCGAGAAGCGCTGGCGGGCACGGCGTACAAGGCTGAGGACATAGCCGGCCAGCGTGTGATGCGGGTGCGGGTGAATCCCCGTACGCGGCGGGCGGCGCCGCACAAGCTTTTCTCCGAGGAGCAAGGTGGACAACTGACCTTCACCTTCACCGCCATCTGCCCTGCCGAGGAGGAGACCGCATTGGACGAAGCTGCCCTATTGGTCGCGGCGGCCCGTTTCGTGCGCCAACTGGGCCGCTCCCGCCGCCGGGGACAGGGCGAGTGTCTCTTCTCACTGGTAGAGGTCGAGGGCGCGGACCTGGGCGACAAGCCACAGGAAGCGCTGCTCGACCGCTTCGAGGAGCATTGGCTGAAGGGTGAGCCGGAGGCATTGGCTCAGTCCGAGGGCCAATCCCTGGAGCAGGGCCGCGAGAAGCCGTCTGAGGAGAAGCCGGTGCGTCTATGGGTATTGGCCCGCGCCGACGAGCCGTTGATCATCGCACGTCGGGCCTCGGCCGGCAATCAGTTCCGCAGCCAACCGGCTATTTTGGGCAAGACGCTGCGGGGCGCGTTGGCCGCCCGCACTGCCGAACGCTTTGACCTGGACGACTCAACCACCTATGATGCCTTCATCGCCCTTTTTCTGCGGGAAGCAGTACGCTTCCCCACCCTCTACCCCCTGTTCTGGTCAGAGCTTTTCTACCCCGCCGTACCCGTACCCCGCGACGGCCTTGCCTGCAAGGTCTACCGAGAGCACCGCCTCCAATGGGGCACGCAAGCGACAGAGCCAATCGAACAATGCGCCGAATGCGACAACGCGGTCAAGGGCCTACGAGACAAGTTCTTTAGTTTGCGGGAGCCCAAGCCGGAGCACTTTACCCCCGAACGGCAGAGCGAGATGCACATTCGCATCGACCCACAGAGCGGACGTGTGGAAGAGGGGCAGTTGTTCGAGTATGAGGCTCTGGAAGCAGGACAGTTCTTCACCAGCGAGCTGATTTGCACCGACGAGGATGCCTGGGAGCTGCTCCAGACGCTCACCGATCTTGAGGAGGAGACGCCTGTGTCCCTGCGGTTGGGCAAGGCCACGCGTCGGGGCTACGGAAAGGTGACGCTGTGGCTGGAGCGACTGGATGACAAGAAGCCCCAGATCTGGATCCAACAGTCCATTGGCGAGCGGGTGGACGCAAACATGGACGAGCTAACGCTGATGTTGCTGACCGACGCTATCATCACCGATACCTGGGGTCGCTTTGCCACTGGCTTTGAGGACGAATGGCTGAGCCGGGAACTGGGCTTCAAGGTCAAGGTAGTGGAGGGGCGTGACTTTGCGGCCGCACACCTGGTGGATGGCTTCAACGCCCATTTGCGGCTGCCCCGCTGGCGCGACGTGGCATTGGTGGCCGGCTCAACGGTTCGACTAAAGATCGAAAAGCCCCCGCAGGAAGGGTTGCTGACTGCACTAGCCCGGATCGAGAACAAAAGCATCGGGCTACGGCGCAACGAGGGCTACGGTCAGGTGGCGTTCAACCATCCCATACACAACGACTGCGTGGGCTTGACCGGCACACGGGTCAAGATCCCCTCGAAAGTAGATCTGGCCAAAAGGCAAGAGACGGACGAAGGCGCCCGAGTGAAGTTCCGCGAAGATTGGGAGCAAGATCTAGACGATCAGCCCTGGAGCCAGTGCAAAGACTCCCGTTTCCTGGGTCTGGCCCGCTGGCTGGATGTGCATCGCCACGAGGACATCAAGAAGTTGCTGAGGAAGATGGAGACGTTGGGCAAGCCCGACGAAACGTTGGTTAAATGCATCGGAGGCGAGAAAGAGTACGGCGACCGGAAGATAGCCAATCCGCTGACCGAGGAAAAGGGCTTCAGGCTGGTCAAGAAGCTGTTGAAGCAACTGCAAGAAAAAGACGAATCGCACCGGCCGCTAGGCGTCCGCATACTGGCCGACCAGCTGGCCGAGGTTGCCGGTGAGAAGGAGGAAGGGCGATGAAATATCGGATTATCACGGGAACGCTGGAGGCCCGCACCGCCGTCCACGTGGGGAGCGGCCAGGGGAACGAGCTGGCCGATTCACTGCTGCGGCGGGATACCGAGGGAAACGTCTTGATCCCGGGCACGGCCATCGCCGGCGCGCTGCGCGCGATGCTCACCCGCCTGGCGCCGCGTCTGGGGCACGCTCTCTGCGTGGAATTGCTACCCCCGAAGAAACACGAAGCGCGGAAGCAGAAAGGCTGCGACTGCGCTGTCTGTCGACTCTTTGGCGATGTAGAGCCCAGTGACGAAGCAGGCGGTGAGGGAGAAAAAAGCACCAGCGCCGCTTCGCGCCTGCTGGTCTTTAACGCCTGCCCGAGCGAGGGGACCGTGGCTCAAGCGCTGGTGCGGGACGGCGTCGGCATAGACCGGGCCAGCGGCACAGCGGCGCGGGCCACGGGGGCCAAGTTCGACATGGAGACGCTGCCCGCCGGTGCCAAGCTCACGCTGCGCATGGAGCTGCGGGAGCCCGATCCCGGTGAGCAGGCAGAAGACGAACGGTTGCTAGCCGTGGCGCTGGCCGAATGGCAGGCAGGTCGCGCCCATCTGGGCGGCGATGTGGCCCGAGGCCTGGGTGCCTTCAAGCTGAAGGATTTACAATACGGCGAGCGCGATCTGGATGATGAGGACGGACTTATGGCCTTTCTGCGCGCTCCCGAGCCGTGGGAGAACGTCGAAGAAGACAAAGACTGGCTCCAGAAACGAGTGAACGGAGCCACTCGGGATATCGTCGCGTGGGAGGACCTGGCGGCGGACGTCGCCGCGCTGCCAATTACACAGGGTTGGGCCGAGTGGACATTCACCCTCCAGGCGGAAGGGCCTTTCCTGACCAACGACGCCACCGCCTCTGGGATTAGCGGTTTCGACCACGCACCGTTTTTGGAGACGGTGGTCGATTGGACGCAACCTGTGCTTCCTGGCTCCAGCTTGCGAGGTGTGCTCCGCTCCCACGCCGAACGCATCGCCCGCACGTTGGTCACGCATCAGGCGATGGCGAGGGACGATGCGAAGGGGTACTTTCTGAACCACTGCCCAGCCTGCGACCCCTTGCGCGTCGGGAAGGCCGACGCCAAGCTGGAAAGCTGCGACAGTCTGTTGCGCCACAAGGCAAAGGTGAGCGAGAACAAAGAAGTCGAACAAGAGCAACTCTGCCTGGCCTGCCGGCTCTTTGGCAGCACGCGCCGGGGCAGCCATCTGATCGTCGAAGATGCGCCTTACGCTGGCGATAAGCCGCCTGTGTACAAGATACTCGACTTTCTGGCGATCGATCGTTTCACCGGCGGCGGCGCCGAAGGCTTCAAGTTCGACGCCCTGGCGCTGTGGAAACCCACTTTTGCGGCGCGGGTGCGCCTGGAAGACCCCCAGGACTGGGAGTTGGGCTGGTTGACGCTGGTCTTGCGCGACCTGGCCGAGGGCTGGCTGCGCGTCGGCTTTGGCGCGGCCAAGGGATTCGGGCAGGTCATCATAAGCAAGGGCACGCTGCGGCGGGCCACGCTGGACGCCGCACGGGCCAAAAGCGGCCAGCCGAGTCTCTTTGTGGTGGACGAGCGGCCGCTGCTGGACTGGGACCTGGCCTCGGCGTGGGTCGAAGCCTTCAACGAAAAGGTCCGAGGATTTGAGCGGCAGGCAGATCTCAACCTGCCCGCCGACAGCTACTTCGGTGTGGTGGACGACATCTATGGAGGCAACGTGCGATGAGCGGAAAACGACAAGCTGTGAACTTTACAGAGATTGTGAAGCAGATGGAGAAAGAGAAGCTGACAGCGGCGGAGTGGCCGGCTGTCGTCGGTGGGAAGTGCGCCGAGGCCGATCTGGTGAGTTGGCTGAACGGACTTGATCTCTCCGATATGGACGTCCGCATCTGGGAGCTCACCAACCGCTGCACCATCGGTAATGACGCGCCCCCAGAGGCGGCGGACCGTCTGGAGCGGGCGCGGCTCTTTGGCACGGGCGGCGATCTGGACGTGCGCCGCGACGGAAATCGTTTTCGCTGGCGCTACGTGGGGAAGGCCGAGTATGTGCCGAAGAGTGATGAGTCACTGGCTTGGCCCGGCACGCCGGAGGAGCCGGTCTACCGCCGCGAGCAAACGGCGCTGCTGTGGGGCAAGCGCAAGAAGGGACAGCCCCAGTGGTTCGATGACCGCACAGCGGGCGCCGATCTGAGCTACCCAGTGGCGGGGGTGCCGGCGCGGGTGCAGGTGCGCTACGTTGAGTACACACAGGCCGGGCGGACGCTGGCCGTCTGGCTGCGAGGATTGGAGGCATACGATGGCTGAGGGGAGAACGTATCAAGGAAAAGTCAAATGGTTTAGCGAGGGCAAAGGTTATGGTTTTATTGCGCGAGATGAGGGAGGGGACGTATTTGTCCATGTCAGCGAATGGCGCGGCCCGGCCGGGGGTCTTAACGCAGGCGACCGGGTGACCTTTGAGGTGGAACAATCAAGGAAAGGCCCTCGGGCGGTGAACGTATGGCCAGCCGGGATGGAACCGGCAGAGCGAGAGGGTTACCGGTTCTTGAATCCTTACAACTTTGTGCGTCCCCTGACAGTTTTTCGCCCTGACGCCGCGCCGCAGCTAGGGAGATGCACGCCGCTGCCTCACGACCGCTACGTGGAATTCACGGGAAAGATCAAGTGCAAAATCACGGTCCAGACTCCGCTGTTTATCTCCGATTCACACGCTATAGAGACCGAAACCGTGCGAGAACGGGGTAAGGAAAAGGAGCATCCCCTCTACCGATTCTTCGAATATGAGGGCGAGCCCGCCCTCCCCGCCAGCAGCCTGCGAGGGATGGTCCGCTCGGTGTTTGAGGCAGCCACGAATTCCTGCTTTTCGGTGTTCACCGGGCACAAACGGTTGAGCTATCATCTTCCCCCCCACGAAGCGCTGAAACTGATCCCGGCACGGGTCATCCACCAAGACGGCGAATGGCACCTGGACATTCTTAACGGCACCACACCACTTGTCGTGGGAGAAAAGCCAGGCGAGACTCAATATGCAGCGTGGGTGATGCAGTACATGCCCCTCTGGCGCAGCCGCACACGTGATCGTAGACCGGATGCACCCTACTCAAAGCGTAAACACGTATCGCTGGCCGGCTTCGGGCACGGAGATAAGTGTCAGGCTCTCGTTGAAGAAGTCGAGCACCCGCTTCGTCACTTCAGATTCTGGAATGTCGTAAAGATAGCCCCTCCGGATGCGTCTCCTCTGAAGCCTCGTGGATCGCATCAGCGATTGGTCACCGGCTATTTGTGCATCACAAACCAAAACATCGAAAACAAGCACGACGAGCGACTCTTTTTCTGCGCCACCGGTACCCCTGTCAGGATCCCCTTGCCGAAGCCAGTGAGCAAGCACTACAAACAACTTATTGAGGATTACCAGGAACGACACACCGATGACGTAGAAAGACGCCGTAAACGATACAAAAAAGACCCTTCCGTGCCGCCGCCCAATCAACCCGAGGGGAAAACGCCAGCCTTCAGCCGTTTCATCCTGGATCCCGAAGAAACAAAGTTGAAGCATGGTGCCTTGGTATACGTGATGTTGGAGAGAGTCGGTCAAGCGGGGAGGTTACAGTTTATCGTCCCCGTTTCCGTGCCGCGCGTGGGTTATGAGCAAACGGTTGGCGATCGGCTCGATCCTGATGCATCCTTGGACGAAAGTTGGCTTCACAAATGCCGAGACTATGATCGTTTGTGTCCGGCCTGTCGCGTTTTCGGCTGGGTCTATGGCACCGGCGATCCCGATGAACCAAAGCTTGATGTGGACAAACGTGCTGCCTATGCGGGACGAGTACGCCTGACTCACGCTACGCCTGTAGATGGCAAGGTTCATCAGTATGATGAGGACATCACTCTGTCCATTCTCTCCAGCCCAAAACCGACGACCACGCGCTTCTATTTACATCCCATGGAGGGTGTGCCTCGCGACGGGCTTGAGGAAAGTCAAGTGGATTACAGTAAAAGCGCGAGACAGCGCTTGCGAGGTCGCAAGTTCTACCGTCATCACGGTGATCAACTCAGTGAACAAGAGTTTGCCAGCCCCAATGGGAAGCAAAGTGACCAGAACCGCACGGTTAAAGGAGTAGTCAAACCGGGGAGCGTCTTTGAGTTTGATCTCGAGTTCGAGAACCTGAGTGAAGTTGAGTTGGGTGCGTTACTCTGGGCTCTGGAACTGGATGGCTGGCATCATCGTCTGGGCTTGGCGAAACCTTTGGGGTTCGGCAGTGTCACCCTCAAAGTCGTGGAGATGGAAACACTCGATTTCGTTCAGCGGTATGAGCAGTTCAAATCAGGCCGGGACAGTGAGTCTGACAAAGACACCTACATCAAGGCCTTTCAGGAGGCGATGAAGGCCCGTTACGGTGGAAACTTCTATGATCTGGACAACATCCGTGATCTAAAAGCCTTGCTGGCCGAGCTTCCCGATTTGCCCATCCACTATCCCCGCTCGACTCCTCAACCGCAACCTGAAGGGAAGAACTATGAGTGGTTCGTAGGCAACAAGCGGAAGGATGGTCAACGCTTGGTGCTTCGTCTAGCTACAGAGGACACCGAAGGATTACCCTTGGTGGACAAGTACGGTAGTATCGCATGACATACTGCCGTCTATATCTAAGGGCAACATTTCCACGCTGATCCAGCCAGGTGTGCCATTACTTGAGCGGAGGGCATGATGACCGACCAGGATCTCGCGTCGGAGATCACTCTTGCCGACTTGCTGTTCGTGGGATATTCATACGCCAAGGTCGGAAGGATTCGAACGGGTAGAAAGTTAGGCCCCACAAGTTTTGATTCTCTGGGCATGGTCCAGCGTATGCAGGACTTTTGTCGGGCTGTTGAAAGTGAGAGATTGGGTTTATCTAAATCTGCCAAACTAGCAACGAAGCTACTTCAGGGACGGCTGGCGCAACTTGAGCGCGCGGTGGAGAACTATCCCGATGCTGATCTGTACCCCGAAACGGCGAAGGAGCTAAGAACTGAGCTAAAGATCCTCTGGGATCGGGTGACAGATGAAGCGTCAAGTCAGCAAGTCCATGTCATCCAACCCAACGAGTGGGAAGTGCCGTTTCGGGAGTTTGTGGATTCCCCACGGGGAGCCTTTGGTCTTGGACCAGCGTATGATCCTGAACTGCCGCGGGAGCTGGATGAGAATTTAGAACAGGCGGCACTGCACATAGAATTTCAACTTATGGGAGGCGCAATATTCTTTATGCTGCGCGCAGTAGAAGTGGTGCTCAAGTTCTACTACACGGCAACAACGGGAAAGGACACGGATCGACCCTGGGGATGCCTGTGTGATTCTATGGATGAGCCTACTTGCGAGGTTCCAGCCCATCTGGTGAGCGCGATCCGACAGTTGAAGAATGCGTATCGCGATCCCACAATGCACGTGACCGATATGGAATTGGAGTGGAACGGGATGACAGCGGTGCAGGTGCTGAGCCTTTGCAAAGCACTGGTAGCCTCTATTATGAAACATCTCGAAAGGATAGGCCAGATTGAATCGCTCACAGCCTCACCGACCGCATTGAAGTTCAACGGTGGGTAACCTTGCTCTATGCTATTCGATTGCCCATGCCCCACCGCTGCCACAGACACCTTACCTATTGCCGTCACCTCGTCCTGCCCGCCGAACTGCCGACCCAGGGTGACGGCGACCTGCTGACCAACGGCAGTTTGACACGGCGCGTCTCCCATGCTATACTTGTGTAAGTTACAGAAGTTGGACAAGATAGGCGATACTAGGAGACCACCATGCCCGTGAAACTGAAATCAAGCCAGGTGCAGCAGAATTTCGGCCAGGCTGTGGACCGCGCCCTGATGGAAGATGATGTCATTGTGGAGCGCTACGGCACGCCCCGCGTGGCCATCGTCGAATACGGGCGCTACCAACGCCTGGTCAAAGCCGAGCAGCAGTTGTTGCGCGCCCGGCTACAGCAAGCCTCGGCCGCCGCTTCCGCCCGAGCAGCCCATCTGACCGAAGAAGAGATTGAGGCCCTGATCGAGCAAGCCCGCACCGAGGTTCACCAGGAGACATCAGCCGCGTGATCCGCGCCGTCATAGATACCAGCGTCCTGATTCGCTATCTCATCAAACCCAGCGCTGCCATCAAAGAACTGATCGAAGTCTATTGGTTGGGCGACGAGGTGCAGATGGTGACGGCGCCAGAATTGATCGCAGAACTGGAGGGTGTGCTAGGACGAGATGACATCCGGGCTCTCATCCAGCCCCTGGAAGGGCGGGTTCTGCTTGAGACCATCTATCTGAAAGCCGAGACCTTGCCCTCGTTGGGAGAAATTCCCTCCTACACCCGCGACCCCAAGGATGATAAGTTCATTGCCTGTGCCCTGATTGGGGATGCCGGATACGTCATCACGGTAGACAAAAACCTCCTGGTGCTTGAAACGCTGAGCGGTATCCGTATGGTGACGCCATACGAGTTTGTGGCAGCTCTCAAATAGGAGAAATGAACCGTCTGATTTGCAGAGCCCGCGATGAACTCAGAGTTCGGCGTGGTGCGTGGGAACGAGGGAATTCGCAAGCTGGCCGAATCCCCTTGCTCGCCCTTCGAGGGGTACGACCGTGTGGTCGCCTGTGATCCTTCAGGTATGGTGCAGCCAGTCATCTATGGCCCGCACCAGTTCCGGCAGATGGTGCGCCAGGCCAACGGCCTGGCCCTGGAAGTCATGGCCGATGGCCTGTTTCTGGCCGGTGACGAAGCTTTCCGCCAAGAGATCGAGAGCTTGGCTGAAGAAGCGCGGCAGCGGTTAGGCATCGAGCGCACGTCCACCGGCTGGCGCATCGCCCGCCCTGACTTGATCGCAGAATGAAGAGGTAACCAGACTGACCGTCATCGGCCCGCCGGGGCCTTCGTACACGGTGCGGCCCAGAAAAAGACAGTCTTGACGGTTCCTGATTGACACAATGGCACAACTAGGGTACAATCAGGGCAGGAGGTGAAAATTCGATGATTCTACAAACACAGACTCCAGCGTCTAAGCGACGGGTGCGCCTCAGTATTGATGTGTCACCAGAACTGCATACAACCTTGAAGGTGGCTGCTGCCCAACGACGTTTGAGTATGAGTGAGTTACTGCGCCAAATACTGGAAAGCTCTCTGGTCTTGCTGGGAGAGAGTCCAGCCGCTCACAAAGACCTGGATAGCCTGGCCGTCCGCCGGGAACTGGCCGCCGCCAGTGTGGCAGCATTGGGCGACTTTTGGGACAACGAGGTAGATGCGCAATGGCAGACCTTTCAACCCTGACCGTCCAGCCAGGCGACGTGGTGGTGGCAGACTTTCCAGGAGTCACCGGTATCAAGCGCCGTCTAGCCCTGGTCATCAGCAGCGACGCCTACCATACCGTCCGGCCAGACGTCATTCTAGGACTGCTGACAGGACAGGTAGCCGCCGCAGCCAGCCCGACTGATTACCCTCTGCGAGATTGGCGGTCGGTCGGCTTGCGCACGCCGACCGCTTTTCGTACTTTTCTGATCACGTTGCCCCGCGAAGATGTGATCGCCGTCATCGGACGCTTGTCTGAGCATGACTGGGGAGAGGTTCAAGCTCGCTTGCGTCTGGCGATAGCCTTATGAGGTCTCCGAGCCAGGGGTGGGGAGCACGGTCGGAGACCAACCTCAGTGAGGAGTCTGTGCCTGCTGCCGCTGCGTGGGCAAGAACTGAGGGCAAAGAGAGAGCTTAAAGTTCCCAACGGGAGAAACGAGATGACTGAGCAACAATTGCTGGGAGCGTCCGCTGCGCAAGGCAACGCTTCTCATGCATCAGAGATCGCCGGCCGATATACAGAGGCGCTCAAGCGCTACTTTGGCGATCGGCTGGTCTCCGTGGTGTTGTATGGTTCGGTGGCGCGGAGCGATCATACGCCTGCGTCAGATATAGACCTGCTCATCGTCGCCAGGGGATTGCCTCAATCGCGGCGGGCACGGAACCGTGTTTTAGTAGAGATCGAAGAAGAACTCTTTCCTATGCTTGCCTCACTGCACCGGCAGGGAAAGTATACCGACGTTTCGACCAAGATAAAGACCCCTGAGGAAGCCAGGCAACCTACTCCCCTCTACCTGGATATGACAGAAGACGCCGTTATCTTGTACGATCGGGACGGCTTCTTCCAGAGCGTCCTGGACCGGCTGCGGCAGAGATTGAAGGCCTTGGGTGCTCAGAGGATACGCCAGGGCAAAGTATGGTATTGGAAGCTAAAGCCCGATTACCAGTGGGGCGAGGTCATTGAGTTATGACCAATGAGGAAATGGCGCAGAGTTATCTTCTGACGGCCGAATACTCTCTGAAGCAGGCAGAGATGGCCTGCACCGATGGCGTATGGCACCTTGCCGTCCGCCGATGCCAGGAAGGCGCAGAGATGGCGCTGAAGGCCACCCTGCGACTAGTAGGCCTTGAGGTGCCAAAGGTACACGACGTGGGCTTCTTTCTCCGGGAAAACAAAGCCCTGTTCCCAGCATGGTTTCAGGCCCACATAGATCGGCTGGTTCATATCTCCAGAGGCTTGCGCAAGGACCGAGAGGTGAGCGTGTATGGGGATGAGACGTTGGGTTTACCACCGGAGATGATTTTTTCACAAGTTGATGCCGATGAAGCCCTCGAAGAAGCGAGGTTCCAGTTGGAGATAGCCCGGCGTCTTTTTGAAGAATTTCAAGGCAAGAGACAGTGAAGGCAGTGAGCAGCAGAGCAAAAGAGTGGGAAAGGTTCAAACAGGAACTCGGCAACGGTGATTTTGAGGCCGGCGTACAGGCGGTTGAGGCCGCTGTCGTGGCGCTAAGGGAACAATACGGCTCCGAGTTGCTGTCCATCATGCTGTTTGGTTCCCTGGCCCGGGGGAGCAAACGTTATGATGACATTGATCTGCTGATCGTAACGGCCAACGAGACGGGACCGGCTGGCGAGGTGACTCGCAGCCTGGCCAAGAGTATCTTCGGTCCGCTGTTCCTGGACTACGGTCAACTCTTTTCGTTCCTATTGTATAGTCAGGCCCAGTTGAAGGCATTAAGGAGCTTTTTGCCCCTGTTCGACGAAATTGCCCAGGAGGGAATCGTGCTCTATGGCCGAGACCCCTTTGCATGAACAACAAGCCCAGGCTTACCTGAGGCTTGCTCACCGTCAACTGGCGATGGCGGAAGCCTTACTGGATAACGAACTCTACGAGGGTACCGTCTTCCATTGCTATCACGCCTTCGAAGCCATGTGCTCAGCAGCCGTCGCCAAAAAGGCCCAGCGAGTCCCGAGGCAGCACCGGCACAAGCTCAACAAATTCCGCACACTGTACCCTGACCTCACCTTCGCCCAGGAGTTTGCTACCCTGCTGGCCGAACTGTATCCGAAGCGAGAGCGATCCCTGTACGCTGATATCGAGTTCGGCCAGGTGACAGATCCAACCCTGGCCTCCAGTCGGCAGGATGCTGAGGATACATTGGCCCGAACTCGGGCCATGGTGGCAAAAATCGAGGCATTGTTGGCATGATCCTCCTCAACTTTGCCCACCCCCTCACCCCAACCCACCTGGAACAGATCCAGGCCCTGACGGGCGAGCCGGTGGGCG
>CAYNKW010000019.1:0-1304 GCA_964397845.1 uncultured Anaerolineae bacterium | reverse complement strand
CTCACCCCAACCCACCTGGAACAGATCCAGGCCCTGACGGGCGAGCCGGTGGGCGACGTCGTCGAAATCAAGACACACTTTGACAACGGCCTGCCCTTCGAGCCGCAACTGGCCGCGCTGCTCGAGGAAGTGCCATTGACAGCGGAAGGTTGGCAGACAGTGCCGCTGCTGGTCAACCCGCCGGCCTACAACTATGTGGCCCTGCTGCTGCTGGCCCAGCTTCACGGGCGGATGGGCTACTTTCCCGCCTGTCTCCGTCTGCGGCCGGTGGAGAACGCCGTGCCGCCCCGCTTTGAGGTGGCCGAGATACTGAACCTGCAAAAGGTGCGCAACGGCGCCCGCAAGGCCCGATAGCAATTTCTAGAGCTGGCTGATCAGCTTTGGCTCTGAAAGGGATGCAGGCAATCGCAACGCGGGTGAGGAAAAAGAGATGGATCGCCGGAACGAGTTCTTGGACACCTTTCTACGCGGGGCTGGCCCTTCACTGGAATTACTACTTGCCTTCGCCCTGGGACTATTGGTGGTGGGCATCATCAGCAACCTGGCCTATGACCTGTTAATGGCACCGGAAGGCAGTCTGGCTGTAGCCTGGAGATCACTGGTCGTATCTGCACTGCTCACCAGCCTTGCCTATCTCCTCTATCGACGCGATCGACAGCGCGGACGGACGGTGCAGGTCAATGTGGACGAAAGTCGCTTGGCACCGCCCTACGCTGGTCTGGTCTGGCTGCTGGGACCAGGCCCGTTCGAACACCTCCTGGTCACCCTGGAACACCACCAAAAGGGTGGTGGCGGAGCTCATTGCTGGCTGGTGATGCAAGACACGGAAAGGGTACGACAAGCCTTTAGTCAACTCTCTCAGCAACTGTTGGAACGAGGAATGTCGACTCGCCTGCACCCCATCTACATTCAGGAGCTAGACGTGCAAGCAGCCTACCGGGCGACGCGCACGGTCTTTGACCGAGAGGCAAGAGAGGAAGGGCTGGAGCCATCGCAAGTCATTGCCGACATCACCGGCGGTACCAAACCGCTGACAACTGGTATGGTGTTGGCTGCTCTGACTACAGATAGTGAGATGGAATACGTGGAAAGCGAACGGGATGCACAGGGGGCCCCCATCCCAGGCACCCTTCGCGTTGTGTTGATTGATACAGCTTTCTATCTCGCACGAGAGGAGTGAGAAAGAGCCAGTAGGCGTCTGAGCCTGTGCGAAAGGTCGTGGTCCATGAGTCCTCCACGCCGCGTGCTGCTCAACCTGGTCGGCGAGCAGCCCATGCCCTGCCTGATACCGATCCTCCAATACC
>CAYNKW010000018.1:12529-32880 GCA_964397845.1 uncultured Anaerolineae bacterium | reverse complement strand
TCTTTCGCATAGGGATGCTGCGCTACGGCCAGCGCATCAACCTGCGCGCGGCTGTCCAGATCCTCCGCGCCCGAGGCCAGTGAGCGGTTGAGAGTTTGGTGATTTGCTTGCTGTACTGGGTGATGTCATAAGCGGAATAGATGAAGCGATTTGACACCGTTGGAGGAAGAGTTATGAGTGAGACCAGGTTAATCGCCCAAACCCTTTTGACCAGGGAGGTGGCCAGTCTTGAAGAAGCCTTACACCTCATGAGTGAGAGTGGCCACCCGGTACTGTTGAAAGGGGAAAGGGTTCAAGGTGTGTTGCTTGATCTTGAAGTCTATTACGAACTGCTCGAGCGATTGCGGGACGCAAAAGACTTGCAAGCCATGCGTGAGGCGGAGGCGGAATATCGCGCCGGTGAGGGACGGCCTTTTGCGGACATCCTGGCCGAAGTAGAGAACGAGGAAAGGCTATTACCATGCGTAACGTATTGTTAGTCATCAGACACGAAATCATCACCACCCTGAGCAAGCGTTCTTTCTGGCTGATGACGATCTTGTTCCCGGCGTTTATCATCGCCCTCTCGATCGGCTCTCAGGTGCTGGCAGAGAAATCGTTTGAGGAGGACAAAGAGAACCTGCTGACGGGCGGCGACGCTGCCGGCGTCCAGGTCATCGGCTACGTGGACGAGGCCGGTCTGATCACACAGTTGCCTCAGGGTGTCCCGCCGGAGATGCTGCGCGCCTTCCCTGACAAAGATGCCGCACAGGCGGCGCTGGAGGCAGGCGAGTTGCGCCAGTACTACCACATCCCGGCCGATTTTATCGAGAGCGGGAAGTTGGTTCTGGTAGACCGTGAGTTCACCCCCTTGGGCAGCCTCGCCGGGGGAAGGCTGTTCGAGTCCGTCGTCACTTTGAACCTGGTGGGCGATGAAACGCTGGCCGGCGTTCTCTCAAACCCGACACGGCTGGTGGAGAACAAGCCGCTGGCTCCCCAGGGGGGCACCGACACCAGCGGCCCGCTGGGCTACTGGGTGCCCTATGCTACGATGTTCATCTTCTTTTTTGTCATCACCATGAGCAGCGGCTTTATGCTCCAGAGCGTGGCCAAGGAAAAAGAGAACCGTACCGTAGAGGTTTTGCTGCTCAGCTTGCGCCCCCGTGAGCTGATGCTGGGCAAAGTGGTCGGCCTGGGTGTGGTGGCCCTGCTCCAGATGGGCCTCTGGGGAGGGGCTGGCCTGTTGGGGCTGAACCAGCGTACACAGTTGATGGAGACGGCGGCGGCTTTTACCCTGCCGCCAGGCTTCCTCGTTTGGGCAGCGCTCTATTCTCTGCTGGGTTACGTGTTGTACGCCTCTGCCCTGGGCGCTATTGGCGCGCTGGCGCCCACTGCCCGCGAGGGGACGCAGTTTACATTTATCATGCTGTTGCCCTTGTTGATCCCTGTATGGCTGAACAACGTCTTTACCCAATCGCCCAACGGTGGACTGGCCACGTTCCTCAGCCTCTTTCCGCTGACGGCGCCGACCTCGATGGTCACCCGGTTAGTGGCAGGCGGCGTGCCCGCCTGGCAGCCGGCCGTCGGCCTGCTGGGCCTGGCGGCCACGACGTACCTCTTTGTGCTGCTCTCGGCGCGTTTCTTCCGCGCCGACACGCTCCTCTCCAGCGCCAGCCTTCAGTGGCGGCGGATCGTTCAGGAATTTAAAAAGTAGCCGAGGTTTCCATACCTCGCTTCGTTTGCCGAGGGATCGTTGGCCGAGGCGAGGGGAAAACAATTCGCCCCGCTCCAGGCGTCGAACCGGATTGCTCCGGCCTACCACAGGGAGCGGGGCATTTTTGTATTCGCCCCTCCGGGCACGCCCGGACGGCCAGGGACAGGCCGCGCCATGTTTCAATGCCTCGGCCGCGCGCGGCGTGGCTTGCCGGGCGGCATTTCCGGCGAAACTGGAAACACGTGGGACACCACCAGGCGCAACCCCACGTTGTTGTTCCGGTTGTCGGGGTTGTTCCTGTTACGGTTGGCGCAGCGAGCGTTGTTTCGATTGTTGTTCCACGACCCGCCGCGCCCCCTGCTGTCCCGCACGGGACAGTGCAGCACGCGGTGACCTCCGGCCTGCCCCTGCGTCAACGGCGGTCAACCCGCCGCTTTCGCCGGTTTCTTGGTTTTGGGGTTTCGCCAGCCGCCCACCAGCTTGCCGATTTCAGTGACCATGCGGCAGGCGTGGGCGTACTGGCCCGGTCTGAGCCACTCCAGTTCGTGGGCCAGCCGCACCAGGTTGCCTTCCAGGTCCCATTCAAAGGCTGCTACCGGCGCCCTCGCCCGCTTGCCTTTGCGGGCCTTACGGTAGGCCCGGTAGAGGTTGTCCCAGGCCCACACCTGGGGATAGAGGTTTTTGTAGGTCTTCACGGTTTTCCAATCTTTGTTTTCGCATAGTGCTAAAATCGCGCTACCGGCGGCCGCGCTTCGCGCGGATTTACCCTGGCGCTCCCTTCGGTCGCGCTAGAATTCAGGAGCTCAGAAACCAGCAACCAGGACTTCAGAAACCAGAACAAATGGGGGACGCCAACCGAAACCCGACGTCGTGGTCCGAGCCGCGCGGGGAGCGCCAGTCGCGGGCAGCGCAACGCGCGTGGCTCAGATCGAGGCGCCACGAGCCGCCACGCAACACGCGGAGCGCCGTGCCCTCCGGGCTCTCCCGGCCGGACGACGGCTGGTAAGGCGGGTCGTAATCCGGCTTTTGCCAGTCGTTCCCCCACTGCGTGGACGTCCACTCCCAGATGTTGCCGATGAGGTCCAACACGCCGTAGGGGCTGGCCCCGCCGGGATACAGGCCGACCGGCGTCGTCGTCCAGTCACCCCGGCCCTCGGCGGTGTTGGCTTTTTTCTTGTCCCATTCGTTTCCCCAGGGCCAGGTGCGGCCATCGTCGCCCCGGGCGGCTTTTTCCCACTCGGCTTCCGCCGGCAGGCGAAATTCAAGGTCTGAAGTCTGAAGATTCAGATGCCTGTCGAAAGGTTCAACCTGGTCATTTTGCCAAATCCGCAATTCGCAATTCGCAATTCGCCATTGGTGCGTCAGCCACCGGGCGTAGGTCATCGCCTCGAACCAGGTGACGCCGACCACCGGTTGGTTGGGGCGGTCGAAGCGGGCGTCGCGCCAGTACATTGGCTCGTCCCGGCGCTCCGGCGGGCGGCCCCAGCCTTCGCCCTCGCCCTGCCGCCAGGCCCAGCCGGCCTCGGTCCAGAAGGCCGGGTCGTCGTAGCCCCCGGTTTGCTTGTCCACGAACGGTGCAAACTGGGCGTTGGTGACCGGGTAACGGGCGACGTAGAAGGCCGGTAAGTCTATCTCGTGGATGCCTTCCTCGGCCTCCAGCCAGGCGGCCAGTATCTCAAAGAGTTCGTCTTTGGACACACCCTCCGGCGGGGCGTAGCGGCCGTCTTCGATGGCCTGCCGGGTCCAGTCCTTCCAGCATTGCACTTCTTGCGGCGAGGAGCCCATGAGGAAGGCGCCGCCGGGCACCTCCACCAGCAGCGGAAAGAGATCGGTGACGCCAGGGCGGGGGTCGCCCAGCGCGCCCAGCGCCAGGCCGGCGGCCACCCGCAGCGGGACGGGCGCCTGGCGCTGCGGGGTGCTTTCTTCTACCAGGGCCGCCAGCGCGCCGGTCGCCTGCCGCCACGCGCGGCGGGAGACCTGGCCGTGGCCCAGGTCGGCCAGGGCGGCGCCGGCCAACTCGACCCCCTGGCCCCGGCTTTCTCCGTCCGCCGCGCCGGCCCCGGCGCGCAGCAGGGCCAGCACCAGGTCGTCGCGGTCGTCGCCCTCCAGGATGGCGGCCGTCAGCAGGATGACCTCGCGCCAGCGGGAGTCGCCAATCCGCCGGACGACCAACTCTCCCCGGTTGCGGCGGCGGGCCAGGTAGCGGGCGGCCAGGTACTCCTGGAAGGTGAGGTGCATGAAGGCAAACTGGCCTGGCCCCCGCTCCACCAGCAGGCCGCTGTGCTGGCAGATCAGCCGGACAAAGTCGGCCGCTACCTCCTCTGCCTGAGTGTCGGTCAGGTCCTCCCGTTCCAGGATGGTCGCAGTGAGCTGAGCGACGAGTTCCTGCCGCTCGATGAGGCCGCTTTCGCGGGCCTGGTCGTGGAGCCAGGAGGCCAGGGGAGCCAGAAGCCGCACGGCCAGGCTCTCGTCCAGGCGGCGGTCGCCCAGCCAGACGTCTATGGGCCGTCCGGAGAGGCTGCGCACCTGGTTCCACGTCTCGGCCAGCGCCTCGACGCAGAGGCGATAGAGTTCGGCGCGCTGCTCCGGCAGCCGCACGTTCTGGTAGTGAATGAGGGCCAGGATGGTGACCATGAGCGGGTTGGCGGCCAGGGCGCGCACGTGGGGCGCGTCGGCGATGGCTTGCAAGAGTGCCCCCTGGTGTTCGGCAGCGCTGGCGGCGACTTGGTCGTCGTTGCGGCGGCCACGCTCCGGGTCGCTTTCCTCCCAGGCGCGGCACCACTGGCCGACAAAGGTCTCCAGGTCATCGTCGTTGAATTCGAGGATGGTCAGGTGGGCCAGGTCTTCCAGCCGCAGTTCGCTTCGGTCGTAGCCAGCAGTCCGGCTGGTAAGGGCCAGGCGGACCTGGGGATGGGCCTGGACGAAGGCGGCCACGCGGGCCGCCATCTCCCGCCGCTGGCCGATGGTCGCCACCTCATCCAGTCCGTCCAGCAGCAGCAGGGCGCGGTCGTGGGCCAACGCCGGGGCGATGAGGGGCTGCAGGTCGGGCAGGCCCTGGCGGGCAAAGTAGCGGGGCAGGTAGGCTTCCAACGTCAGGGAGGGATCGGCGCGACAGGCAGCGGCGAACTCGGAGATGGGGACGAGGAGGGGCAGCCAGTCGCCGTCCGAATCAGGCAGGCCGGTCTGCTCGGCGCGACCCAGCGCCAGGGAAAGGGCCAGGTATTTGAGCAGCGTCGTTTTGCCGGAACCTGGTTCACCCAGGATGACGGCCTGTCGTCGTTGGGCCAGCGCCCGGCGCAGTTCGACCCGCTCGCTTCCCATCTCGAGGCGAGCGGCGGCTTCCAGGCCCATCAGGCTGGCGGCCCGCCGGGCGGGCCGCGCGCCCTCCTTGCCGGCCGGCTCGCTCATCGTCCACAGCGGCACAAAGAGTTCGTCGAGGGGCAGCCGGACGATGTTGCGTACCTGTTGCAGGCCTCGAAAGTCGAGCCAGCGATAGCGGGCCACGATCCAGTCGAAATAGGTCTGGCGCAGTTGGCCCAGTTGGCCCAGGCCGGTCAGCGTCTCCAGGGCCGTCTGATGCAGAGCGCGGGCTTTTTCGACCTCGCCCAGTTGCTCGCAGACGCGGCTGAGGGCCAGTTGCAGGTCGGCGGTCAGGGCCGGGTCGGCGGCAGGGGTGGCCAGCGTCTCCTCGTAGTAACGCCGGGCATGGCGCAGGCGGCCGGCCTCGCGCAAGCCCAACAGGGCCAGGGGAGAGGGGGCGTCCAGCAGCTTGCTCAAGGGCAGGGGGAACTCGACGGTCAGGTTCTTCCAGGCCCAAAAGTCAGGAGCGCCGAAGGTGATCTCTGGCACCGTGTCCGGCGAGAACCACAGCACCAGAGAGTAGCCCTGATCCCGGATCACCTCGCGGCCCAGATTGAGGGCACGCATTGCCTGTCGGCGATCGTTGGGTGGCAGATCGCTGAGGCCGTAGGCCAGGATGGTCGCCGGCTCGACGGCCGGCAACCGGCGGCGCACAAAGGCCGGCAGGTCCAGGCTGTCCCGCCCCTCTTTTTCCGGGCCGAATTCAAACTCGAGGAAGGCTATCTGCTCATAAAGACGGTCGCCCAGCTCGGCCACGACCTCGGTGCGGGTGCAGGGCGCTCCGGGAACGCAGGGGTCGTCGGACAGGGCGACGATCAGGCAACGGTTGGGTTGGAGCAACAGGCTATTGATCAGCTTTTCCAGGCTCTCGGCCATCGGCTTGCCTGGGGCAAAGAACTCAATCATGGGCAGCGTCCTTTTCTCGGGCGTCCATCGCCAGCTTGACGATGGGGTGAACGTCGTACCAGGGATCGTCATTGGCATAGTTGACGATGTGCCGGCCGCGCAGCAGCCGGTCGCAGATGCGGAACTTGCGCTCCTGACCCTCTTTGTCGTACTCGGTGGCGATGCGGTCGGTCAACTGGTGGGTGTTTCTCACCTTGCTCAACTCTTCCCAATAGTAGCCGTAGCGCAGTTCGCGGGCCTTGTCCAGGCGGTAGGCAGCGACGGCCTCCTGAACGATCGCCTCGTCAATCTGCCGGGTGCGAACTCCAAGGCATTGGAAGATGGCGAGATTCACCAGAGTGATGAGGTCGCGTATCAGGCCGCCGCTCATCTCCACCGCCTGATTCAGGGCCGGAGGCGTGATAATCTTTTCCGCCAGCTCTGGCAGGCGGACGGTCACGACGCGACGAAGCAGGGCGCGGTGACTGGGTTCATCAGGGTGCAAGTTGGGCAGATAACGGGGCAGAAAGCCCCGGTCACTGGCTTCCTGGCGGCCAACAGAAAAGTAGAGAGGGAAAGGAATGGCATAGACGACGTGACAGCGCGGTTGAGCCAGCAGATCGTTGTGCACAAAGAGCCGGCGAGCCAGGTCCAGGTCCACCTTGTCCAGCCCGTCCACGATCATCAGCAACGGCTTTTGGGCCTTGTCCTGGGCGCGTTTGATGAGCGCGTTGAGGCTGGAGACGATCTCGAGCAGCACCGGCGGGCGCTCCAATCGCTCTTTGACCTCCCGCGCCAAAAAGACCCGCTCCGCGTCCAGGCCCACCAATTCTTTCAACAGTTTGGGCGCCTGTACTTTGCCGGTGGTCCCTGTGCCCCGCACCTCGACATAGGAGAACAGGGTACTGCGCAAGTGTTCGTATTCTTTGTCCAGCTTGAGCGCCTGGTCGAGTTTGCGGGCGATGGCAACCAACACCTCGACGGCGCTGAATTCAAAGATATTCAGTTCTTTATCGACGTCCAGCCAGACGACGGCGAATTCGTCGCGCAGTTCGGTGGCCAGCCGGGCCAGTTCAGACGACTTGCCGCTGCCCGGCTGTCCGGTGAGCATGATCTTGCGGGGGGTGTCGGGGGTCATTGTCAGGTGGTTGACCATCATCTGTAAGGGACTGTCGGGCCGCTCGACGTACCAGCCCTGCTTGTCGCCGATCTCGATGGGCTTCCAGGGGTCAAAGGCAGCGACGATAGGTCTCCAGAATTGGTGATACTGGCGCATGGGTTCCTCCTTCCCGGCGACTTTTCTTATCCTACTCTCATTCTATCCCAGTCTGTTGGGCCTGTCAAATTTTGCATAGCAACCCAAAGCAGGGGGACGGGGAAACCCTTGCGAAGGTTAGGTATTGCTTTTTGTAACCTTCGCCAGGGTGTCTGAGGTCTTGGTCTTTAGAGCGGTTTTGGATCCACTGAGGCTGTTCTGCCCGGCACAGGATCCGTTTTGGCAAAGAAGACATAAGGCATGATAGAGCCGGCGAGGTACGTGCCGGCAGTGATCAAAAAGATGGAGCTAAAGCCCACCCGCACTTGCATCAGCCCGCTGAGGTATGGCCCCACGCTCCAGCCGATGTTCCAGCCCATGCCTATGAGGCTGCTCACGCGGGCGCGAGCGCGCTCGTCCACCTGCTCCATGGCAAAGGCATTGTAAAGCGGACTGCCCATGTTCATCAGCGCGGCGCGGATCCAGAAGGCGACCATGGCTACGCCTAACCAGGGCGCAAAGCCGATGGCCAGCAAGAACGGGATGGAGATCAATTGCGTCAGCACCAGGGCCCGAATCTTGCCCATCCGGCCGGCCAGCATCGGCGAGGTCAGCGTCGCCAGGCCCATTGCCACCGACGAGACGGAGAACACTGCACCCAGCACGCTATCGGGAATGGGGAACTTTTCTTTGAAGAAAACGTTCATGTAGGGGATCAGCAGCGCCGCGCCGATAGAGATGATCGCGTTGGGCAACAACAGCTTGCCGATCAGCTTGAAGGGCAGGGGGGCATTGGCCGGCACGCCAGGCAGCGAGGGGACGGAGGAAAGCGGTTCGATGCGCTCCTCCTCGCGGATCAATGCCAGCGGGATCACGGCGGCAAGGGAAAGACCCACCACCACCCACAGGGTTCCCTGGTAGGCCGGTACGCTTTCTGTGTCTACGCTGAGCAGTATGGCAAAGATGGCCGGCAGCAGGCCGCCGATCAGGTTGCCAAAGAAGCCCACCAGCGTAGAGAGGCCAAAGCTGGCGCTGAACAGCGACGTGCGCTCTTGGGGCGTGCTGTTCTCCATCAGAAAGGGCGAACTGCTGACCATGGTCAGCGTTCGAGCGCAGCCAAAGACGACGTACAGTGCGCTCATCCAGGCCTTGTCGGTCAGCAGGACGATGCCTGCTACGGGCAAAGCCGAGAGCAACGTGCCCAGCATCATGGCCCGCCGGTGGCCGATGCGATCCGATATGGCCCCGGCGGGGAAGGCAAAGACCAGACCCACGAAGGAGGGAATGGCGGTCAAAAAGCCCAAAAAGTCCTTCTCAAAGCCCCGCGCCAGGATGAACAGGTTGAAGAACAGCATATAGATGCTGAACACCAGGCCCTGGATGATGTTGGAGATGAGGTAGAGCCGGGCGTTGCGGCTGAAGTGACGGAATGTTTGCCGATAGGTTGAGATTGGATTGTGCATTGATACGTCGCTCCGCTCACTTCGACACGCTCAGTACAGGCCTACTCGGCCGGCGCTAGTCTTGCTTTTTCACCGAACGCCGGCAGCGAAGCCGTCCGCAGTTCGCCCGTGCGCTCGTCTTCGTAGGCCACCTCCCAGCGTGGCGTCCAGGCCAGGCCAAAGCGTTCCACGTGGATGTTGGTCCTGGTGGGCCGGATGTCCAGCGGTTCGATGGCTTCGATGGCCTCGGCCCACCGCCGGGTTTCCTCGGCCTCCTTTTCTTGCAGTTCTGCCTCCAGGTCGGCGACCTGCTCCTGCAGGGCTTCGATCTCTTCTTCCGACTCTTCTACGTCCAGCTTTGCTTTCTCCGTCAGTCGCCGCTTGCGGCTCTGGGTCGAGATGGCGCGGGTGGAGCGTCGCCCGCCCAGGAAACCCAGGATAGACTCGCCCGCCGAAAGCCACTCCTCTTGCTTGCGGGCCTCGTACTCGGCCTCGTCCTCGCCCAACTCTCGCTCCTCGCGGCGCAGCCTGGTCCCAAGTCTATCGAACTTTGTTTCGTACTTTTCGCAGAGCTTCTCCACGGCGGCGTCACGGGCTTTCTGGGCTGCCTTGCGACAGCGGCGGATGAACTGGTTTTCCGTTTCGTCCGGTTCGGAATAAAGTTTCAGCGCCGGGTTGTGCCTTATGGTCAGCCCTTCCTGACGATAAAGGGTGTCGGCGAGCTCTTTGCGCAGCGCGTTCAGGGCGCGAGAAGTCAGACTGGCTGGCGGTGGCGCAAAGAGGGCACCCCGGGCGGGGCGTGTTTCCAGGTCTTCCACGGGCACGTCGCTACTCGTCGTCTCCCATTCCACGAACCCGCCCTCCGGCGGCAGTTCGGCCAGACGCACGTAGGAAACGTCGTGGGAAAGCTGCGATTTGGTGTGGCTGTAGCGCACTGTCGCCTGGGCCAGCAGGCGCGGTTCGTAGACCAGCCGCTTGTCCTGGTAGATAATGGTAGTTCCTTCTGCCTCCTCCGCCTGGCGCACGGCCCACTCCAGCGGGGTCTCCACGGGCAAGAAATACTGCCGCACGCTCGAGGGCAAGGCGGGCGGCGTGGCCTCGTATACCTCTGCCCAGATTGACAGCGGTTCCGGAGCTGGCTCTCCTACCGGTTCCCTCACCATTGGCTTTGCCTTTGCTGCTGGCGGCGTCTTTTTCCCGCTTCGCTGTATCTGTGCTTTGACCAGCGCCCGGATCTGATCCCGTGTCAGCGGCCCGCGCAGGTAACTCATCGTCCAGCGGGAGCGGAAGATCAGCGGCGCGCCGGCGTGGACGTTGCGCAGCAAAAAGGTGCGCGATTCCAGTCCGGCTACCTGTTTCGTCAGCCGGGGCCGGTTTATGTGCCCGCCCGCCTCCAACGTTGCCCCGGCCACGCCTTCCAGGGCGCGGTCCCGGTCGTGCTCGGTCTGGAGTTTGCCTACGATCCAGGTGCCGGCGTTGGACAGCGCCTTGTAATCCAGGTCTACCGGATTCTGCGTGGCGAGCACCAATCCCAGGCCGAACGCCCGCGCTTGCTTGAGCAGCGCCATCAACGGCGGCTTGGAGGGGGGCTGGCGCGGGTGTGGCGGCAGGTAACCGTACAATTCGTCAAAATAGAGCAGCGCCCGCATGTCGGCCGTGCCGCTCTGTCTGCGCAGCCAGGCGCGTACCTGTTCCAGCAACAGCGTGACAAAGAACATCCGCCCGGCGTCGTCCAGGTGAGCCAGATAAAAGATGCTCGTGCGCGGCTTGCCGTCCGGCGTCCACAGCAGCGCGTCAACGTCGAGTGGTTCGCCCTCCAGCCAATTCTCAAAGCTAGGAGCCGCGATCAACGCGTTCAGGGCCAGTGCCAGCTCCAGCCGGTCCTTTTTCGGGAAGAACTTCTCTACCGCGAAAGCGCCCAACCGGGAGAAAGGTGGCTCTTGCACCCGCTTGAGCAATTGCGTCAGGTCCAGCGACTCGCCCTTGCGCCAGGCGTCCTCCAGGACGTTGGTCAGCAGAATGTGCTCGCGGCTGCGGAGCGGGTCGGCCTGCCGGCCGACGAGGGCCAACAGGGCCGAGACGGTGCCACCGATCTTGTCGCGAAGCAATTCCTCGTCGCTCTCCCACGACAGGCCGGGGGACTCGAAGGTGTGGAGCAGGTTGATCTGGCGACCAGCGTCGGAGCCGGGGGTGTAGACGGCAAAATCGGCGGCGGCCTTGAGCCGCCGGATGCGTTCCGCCTCGATGCCCCAACGGTCCAGCCCGTCGGCCCAGGTGGCGGCCACCTCCTCGGCGTAGGCGTCGAGGCTGAGGTCTCGGCGGCGGGCAGCGTCCACGCTGACCCAGGGCCTCAAGTCCTCCGGGCGGAGTTCGGGGAAGGTCAACAGCAGGTTGGCGATGTCACCCTTGGGGTCCAGGGCCAACACCGGGATGCCTTGCAGGAGCGCCTCTTCCAGCAGCACCAGCCCCAGTCCGGTCTTGCCGCTGCCGGTCATGCCCAGGCAGACAGCGTGGGTAGTCAGGTCGCGAGCCTCGTAAAAGAGCGGCTCGCCGGTATCCAATCGCCGGCCCAGATAGAGATAGTCGGGGCGATCTATTTTGGTCATAAGCACCTCCAGATTGCAGATTCAAACCAGGCTTTGATCGCAGAAGGGACGGTAGCCGCAGGCAGCGCATTGGGCGGGGTTGTCGTGGCTGCGGGGCACGTCGTCCGCTTCGGCGTCCTGGCGCATCTCATCCAGCGTGGAGGACAGCCAGGCTTCCAGTTGAGGCGTAAAGTCGACGGTAAAGCTCTGGTCACGGTAACGAATGATGCCATAGGACGGCCGCACGTCGTAGGTCTCTTCCACCAGCAGGCAGTAGGCAGCCAGTTGCAGCACGTGCGAAGGGTACGGCTGCGACGGCGCTGCGCCCGATTTGACTTCGACGGGAACGATCTCGCCGTCGTCGTCCAACAGGTAATCTGGCTTGCCGGTGAGCCGGTAGCGACGAGAGAAAAGGGGCCGTTCTACGCGGCGCCGTGCACCAGTATCGGCATAGAACACGCGGCCCTGCGGCAGGCCGGCGCACTGCCGTTGCCGATCTGCCCGGCGCAGCAGCAGCAGGCCGGCCACCAGTAATACTACAAAGACGGCGATCAATCCGCCCATCTCTCACTCCTCATCCAAGGCCGTCGAATGAATGATATTGAATGTCATTCATCTGGGGACTTGGCGCAGCAGCACAGCAATAAGTAAAAGTCCCCCTGTCAGCAGCGCCAGCCACAGCAAGGCGTAGGCCGCCCGTCGCAACCGGTGATAGCCCACCACGGCCCGCCCGTGGGCCTGGTGCGCCGCCTCGCCGGCCTCCAGCGCGGCCTGGTTCAGCGGGCGATAGCCTTGCACCCGCCCCAGCCACCAGGCGCGGGCGCAGTAGACGTAAAAGCCCACCTCGCTGGCTCGGATGACGCGATTGTCCTCACCCTTCATCGGTACTCCGGGATAGCTTGGCTTCCAGCGACTGGAGCGCAGTCTGCAACTGCGCCTGTCGCAGACTGCTCGTCAGGTCGCCCCGCGTGCGCTCCAGCACGGCGCGCAGTATGTCGGTGGTGCGCCGCAGCCCTCTCGTGATGGCGTCGGGAAAGTCTATGGTCACCAGGTAGCCGTAGACGTCCTCCATGTAGCCCAGTAATTGCTCGGCGCGCTCCGAGTGACCGTGGCGGATGATGTCCAGGATGCGGCGACGCAACTCGCTGGCTGCCTCGGCCAGACCCTTGAGGTAGGCGGCGGGTTCCACGTTCAGTTCGGCCGGAGCGGGCAGCGGAGCGTCGGTGATGAGGGCAAAGGTGATGCTGGCCTCAACGAATTCCTTCAGTGCATCCTGGGTATAACCAGCGTGGTAGAGGTCAGGGTAGCCCTGTATTCCTCTGACCATTTCTGCTGCGGCCTGGCGGGCCGTGGACAGTAGCGCGGTGGCCTGGTCGAATTCGGCGCGGTGCGTGGCGCGAATGGTGTTGGCGCAGTGGCGAATGAGCTCCCGTGACCGGCGTAAGGCCAGATCCCGGGCCTCGTTCTTGGCGTTGAAATCGGCCCGTATGTGTTCGACGATCTCTCCCAGTTTGTTCATTGAACCCCTCCAACTCTGCGGTGGCACAAAACCTATTGGGTGTGCCTCTTCAAACGGGTATTTCCCACATCCTCTGGCTGAAGCGCCCTGCCTGGTTCTCGGTGCAAAACGCTCCGAGCCCCCGTCTCGGGGGCGTCCCATGCAGTGAACAACTGCTTTTGACGCCCTCGGGGACGAGGGCTGGGAGCCTTCAAAAACAGTTTTGCACTGGAAACTACCTGGCCTGCTTTAGCAGGGTTTGGCCTCTCAGCCGGACGATTGATCGTCCGGCAGTTCTCAAGCATTGAGCAATGCTCATATAGTATCCCAAAAGACGAGGGTTGTCAACCTGTACATTTACTACCTTTTCTTTTTCTACGGCCTGTAGTATAATTGCTCTGGTGGCAGGGCCGGGACGGCAAAGAGGAGTAGGGCCAGGAGCTTTGTGATAGGTGGCTGGTGCCGCCGCTCCGGAGGGAGAGTCCGCTGTGCGTCTCTTGGTGGTAGATGACAAAGAGGGCTTCCGCGAACAATTGCGCCACGTCTTCACAGATGAAGGTTACGAGGTCATCACGGTGGCCTCTGGGGAAGGGGCCATCGCTGCCCTGGGAAGCTTCTCGCCCGACATCGTGATCGCCGACGTCGTCCTGCCCAGCGGCGACGGTTTCTCCATGCTGGAGCACGCTCGAGAGCGTGGTCTCCATTGCCCGATCATTGTCATTACGGCCTATGGTTCCCAGGAATCGGCCGTGCAGGCGTTGCGCCTGGGCGCTTACGACTTTGTGACCAAGCCCTTCGATCTGGATGTGATCCTGGCTGCCGTGAGACGTGCGGCCGAGTATTGCCGCCTGCAGCAGGCGGTGATCGAAGGGCAGGAGAAGCTGGCTGCCCTGGCCATCGCGCGGGCGCGTTGGCACAGCCAGACCGAGGCTCAACTGGCCGACGTAAGGCGCGCACAGCAGGAGATCAGCGCCTTGCAGGACCTCACGGCGGCCATCCAATCCAGCCTGGCATTGCCCGAAGTCTTGAACCGCATCGCCGAAGGTGTGGTTCAGGGACTGGGCTACCGGGCGGCGATGGTTGCCGTCTACGATCCGCGCCGAGACGCTCTGATCGTCAAATCGGCGGCGTTGGATCGAGAGGTGTGGGCGCAGGGTGAGACGCTGGCTGGCATGAGTTTGATTGATGCTTTTCTCACCATGGATCACGAGGAGAATCTGGCCATTTGCTCCGCTCGCCGGGGCGAGATAGCCATCACCCACCATCTGGCGGATCTCTTTCGTCCGGCAGTGGATGAGGAGACGGCGCGGATGCTTCAGCAGATGGCCGGTGTACGCACGCTGGCCACCGTGCCTCTCATGGCCGATTGCCGGCTGGTAGGCAACTTTTACGCTGGCAGCAGTCGAGATGCTCTGGGCGAGGCGGACATTGTCTCATTGCAGGCTTTTGCCCGTCAGGCCGCCCTGGCTATCGAGCACGCCCGGCTGTTCGAGTTGGAGCAACGCCGCCACAGGATCGCCAACACGCTGGCCGAGGTCTCGCGTGTAATCAACTCTACCCTGGAGCTCAAAGAAGTTCTGAATCTCGTGCTCAAAGGGTTGGAGGGCGCCGTCGAATACGACTGCAGCGCTATGTTGTTGCTGGAAGAGGATAACCTGCGGGTAAGAGCCGTACGAGGCGTGTTGACCGCCGAGGCGTTGGAGGTGAACGTCCCTGCTGACGAGGACTCTCTGGCCAGATCCGTGCTGGACGCACGGCGTCCTATTGTCGTGGCCGATGTGCAGCGTCACCCCGGCTGGTGTGGCCCTTCCTATGCGGGTCGCGTACAGCAGTGGATCGGTGCGCCCCTCATCGCCCGCGACGAGGTCATCGGCCTGCTGATGGTAGGCAGTGCACAAGCGGGGGTCTACGGTGAGGAAGAAGCCCAGCTCGTCATGGCCTTTGCCCGGCAGGCTGCCGCTGCCATCGCCAACGCTCGGCTTTACGCTGACACCGAACAGAACTGGCGCGAACAACGCTACCTGCAAGAGATCGCCCACGTCTTCAACTCTACGCTGGACCTGGAGCAGGTGTTGACGCTGGTGATGGCCAAAACCAACGAACTCCTCGGCGTGGAGGCCGGTTCAGTAGCCTTGTTGAGTGAAGACGGGCAGGAGCTGGTGTTTCACGCCTCGGTGGGTGGGGACGCCGACGTGGTGAAGGGCTTCAGAATGCCAGCCAGCGAAGGCATCGTCGGCTGGGTGGTTGCCCACGGCGAATCGCTGCTGGTGCTGGATGTCGCTCGGGACCCGCGGCACTATGTCGAGGTGGATACCAGGTCCGGGTTCAAAACGCGATCCATCCTCTGTGTTCCCCTCATTGCTAAAGGGACCGTCATTGGCGCCATTGAGGTGCTGAACAAAATCGGCCACCCCTTTGATGCCGACGACCTGCGCATGACAGAAGCCCTGACCCTCTCTGCTGCCACGGCCATTGAGAACGCCAAGCTCTTCCAGCGGGAAAAACAAACCCTGGAAAAACTTAGACGAGCGCAAGATGAACTGGTCCGTGCCCAACGGCTGGCTGCCCTGGGGCAGATAGGCGTCACTGTGCGGCACGAGGTGAACAATCCCCTCACCGTCGTCCTGGGCAATGCCGACTGGCTTTTGCAAGAACTCACCGATCTGGACGGCGAACTGCTGAGAGCCTTGGAGGCCATTCGGGCTAACGCCCTCCGCATTCGCGACATCCTCAAAAAGCTGGAAGACATCAAAACCGATCGGGTGACAGAGTACGTGGGGGGCATCAAGATGATAGACATCCATGCCCAGGACGCCGAAACGCAACAGGGAGAAGACGTCAGTTGACCGGGCGACTCTACTATGCCGATCCTTACCTGCGCCAGTTCGAGGCGACGGTGACAGAGAGGTTGTCCTGGCATGGCCAGCCGGCCGTCGTCCTATCGCGCAGCGCTTTTTACCCCACCGGCGGGGGGCAGCCCCACGATACCGGGTGGTTGCAAGCCGTCTGTGTGCTGGGTGTGGTGGAACGCGAGGTGGACAAGGCGGTGATCCACGTCCTGGAGGAGGAATTGTCCGGCGGCGTCTGTCCTGAGCCTGGCCCAAGGGTTGTTACCGGGGAAGTGGATTGGCCCCGCCGCTTCGACCACATGCAACAGCACACTGGCCAGCATCTCCTCTCTCAGGCTGCTGAGCGGTTGCTGGGTGCTGCGACCGTGGGCTTTCATCTGGGTGAAGAGGTCAGCACGGTAGACCTTGATCGTGCCCCCCTCGACGCCGGGCAACTCGACCACCTGGAGGCAGAGGCCAACCGCATTGTCTTTGACAACCGTCCGGTGGTGGCTCGTTTTGTGAGCCAGGGGGAGTTGGCCAGCCTCCCCCTCCGCAAGCTCCCGAAGGTGAGCGGACCGGTTCGCATCGTGGAGATCCGGGACTTTGACTGGTCGCCCTGTGGCGGCACGCACGTGAGGGCTACGGGCGAAGTGGGGCTGGTCAAGATCGTGCGCGCTGAGCGCCGGGGGAGCGAGACGCGGCTCGAGTTCTTGTGCGGCGGCCGGGCGCTGACCGATTATCGCACCAAGAATCGGTTGCTACTCCAGTTGGCCAGCCGTTTCAGCGTTGGCTACTGGCAGTTGAGTGAAGCCATCGAACGGCTCGAAGAGGGAGCCCACAGCTACCGCAAGGCTGCTCAGAGGGCTCAGGATCAACTCTTGGACGTTGAGGCCCATTCGATCGCCTCCCAGGCCGAACCTCTGGGCGAGTTTGTGCTGGTGAGTCGTGTTTTGCAAGATCGAAGGCTGGAAGACGTCAAACGCCTGGCGCTCAAGATGGCGGAGAAGCACGGCTGTGTGGCCCTGCTAGGACTGCCGGGCGATAAGGGACACCTGATCTTTGCCGCCCCGCCAGATTCTGCCTATGACCTGCGTCCCATCTTGCGCCAGGCCTGCGCCGTCATCGGCGGCGGTGGCGGCGGTCGCCCGCGCCTGGCACAGGGCGGCGGCCCCATCGGCGAGTTGGCCAGCGTGCAGAAGGCCCTGGACATCGCCGGCCAGATAATACGTCATGAATAGCTTGGCAATGTGGCTCTACGCGGATTCGTGGGGTAAAAGGCCAGACCTCTGAGGTTTCTGTGGGCGAAGATCAGCCGGCAAAGTGACTGAGGGGCGTAGTCGAAGGGCTCAGAGTGACATAACCTAATGTGACATTGTCGAAATAGGGTCATTACGATGAAGAGGCAATGAGGTGAACCGATGCAGCAGATTGCGGAGCGCGTCTACGTAGAGATGGCCTACCGTGGAGGAAACGTGGGCTGCGTCATCACCGATCAAGGCCCTATTCTCGTAGACACACCTTCGCTTCCCCGCGATGCGCGTCATTGGCGCGATCAGATCGCACAACTGACCTCTCTCCCTATCCTGTACGTCATCAACACGGACTACCGTGAAGATCGCGTTTTAGGTAACGCTTTCTTTGACGCGCCCGTCGTAGCCCACGAGTTGACCTGGGAGTGCGTGAGCAGATACGGTGACGCCTTCTGGCAACAAGTGGCCAGTCTGCTGGGGCCCATAGACGCCGAGGCCGCGGCCGAGATAGACCAGTTGCAACTGGTCGCCCCGCAGATCACCTTCACGGAACGGATGATTCTTTGCAAAGGATCACTTCAGGTGCGGTTGATTCATCTGGGCGGGCACACACCGGCCACTATTGCGGTCTACCTGCCGGATGAGCAGATTCTCTTCACCGGCGACAACGTCGTGTTGGGCACGCTGCCGGTGCTCACGCAGGCCAACACCAAGCAATGGCTTCAGGCCCTCACCGCCATCCGCAAGATGCGCGTGAAGACGCTGGTGCCAGGCCGCGGCCCGCTGTGCGATACCACGGTTACCCAATCGCTCTCCGAGTACATCCGTCTGATACGCGATCGGGTGCGTCGTCATTTCCATGATGGTCGCAGCAAATCCGAGTTGTCCAGTTTGACCGCCGGGCTTGTGGATGCCTATCCCGTTCCAGCGGCGGAGCGGGGAGGGCTGCGGCCGCGCATCAAGATCAACCTCGACCGGGTGTATGATGAGATCAAGATCCACCAGCGCCGAAAAACGTGAGTAAGCGCTCACCCGCTCTTTGGCCGAGTGTTGAAACACACGGCACTTGCATTTGTCACTCTTCCCCAGTCCCCCCTGCCAGTTTTCTCCCCTATGGGATTCGCAACTCTGTGCCGGCCCTTAGCCGGTCCGGATCGGGGGCTGCGTCTCTGTTGGCCGCGACGATGGTGAGCCACTCCTGGCTTTCGTCTCCTGGGCTGTGGTCCCACCCACGCGCTCCACCTGCACGCCGGCTGCGACCAAGGCTTGCACCTGGGCTCCTGTCACACCACCCGGCCGGCCGACGATCGTGGCGTATTTCCAACTGCTGACTATTGACCAAGGTATGCACTCACAATAGGCTGAATAACTCCAGCATCGCCGTATTGTGACAATAGAGATATAAACTCGTCGGCCGTGACGATGCGGTCGCTGCCCTGGCGATAGTGGGCCTGTAGGAAGGCAAAGAAGGCGTCGTCGCCCAGAGCCTGGCGCAATTGAGCCAGAAACAGGGCGCCGGTCAGGTAAACGCGGTCCTTGTAGACCAACGTGCTGCTGTAATCGTAAATTGTCACGTCGAGGGAAGCCGGCTGGCGGCCGGCCATGCCCATCCAGGCCCAGCGCCAGTCGGCGTGTTCGGGATAAAACCGCTCGTAGAACAATTGCTCGCTGTACTTGGCAAAGGCCTCGTCCAGCCACGGCTCGCGTGCCTGGTCGTTGCCCACCACGCCGTACCACCACTGGTGTGCTGTCTCGTGCGGAATCAGTGTGAAAAGGATCGTGCGCGGCCCGCCGCCGGTGTCCAGGTAGTCCTTGTGCGTGCCAGAGCCAAAGAGCATGAACGCGGAAAACTCTTGCCCACCGGAAAAATCGGTCTCGGCGATGCGCAGGTCGGGGTAGGGATACGGGCCGTAGAGGTCGCTAAAAAGTCGAACCGATGCGGCGGCGTTGGCCAGGACCAGTTGGCCGGTGACGCGATGTTCCGCATAGTAGTACGAGGCGACAGTGACGCCGTGGGCAGTCTCGGTGGCTGACTCGTAACGGTGGCTGGCGGCAAAGGCAAACGTCCGCGCCGCCGGTATGGTAAACCGCCAGCGGCCCTCGTCCGGCCAATCCTCTAGCGCTCCCGGCCCCACCACCGTCACGCCCGGTGAGGTGCGGATCTCGACGACATAAGCTCCCATGTCGGTGACATAAGGATCGCCGACAGGGTGCCAGGGTGTGGCTAGCCAGCCCTTGTCGGCGTGGTAGGGAGCCAGCACGGGGTACCAATTGCCGGCGTTAAAGGCGTTCTCCGAGTAGCCGGCGCTCCCGCCGCCAAAGATAGAGCCAATCCGCATGTAAGGCGGCGTGACCGAGAAGGCCATCTCCAGTGTGGTCGCCCGCCCCGGCGGTAGCGGCTCCGGCAGCGTCACCCGCAGCGATGTGCCCTCCAGTGCGTAGACCGCCCGCTTGCCGTCCACCGTCAGCGACGGCAGAGTAAAGGCCCCGGCGGAGCGGTTGGGCGGCGCGTTGAGCAGCAGGTCGGTCAGGGTCAGGCCCAGTGTGTTGGTAAAGATCAATTGCTCTCGCGCTTGAAGCGAGTGTCCCCAGTAGTCCAGCTCTACCTCGATGCGGTAGCTGGCCTGGGTAGGCCGGTAGACACCTGCCGGAAGTGGCGTCGGCGTCGCGGTGGGGGTGGCTGCCGGCGTCGGTGTTGGTGGTTCGACGGTGCTCACCACAGGTGTTGGCGTCGCGGTGGGGGTGGCTGCCGGCGTCGGTGTTGGTGGTTCGACGGTGCTCGCCACAGGTGTTGGCGTCGTGGTGGGAGTGGGCGTCGGTGGGGGGGGCGTCGTGACAGGGGGCATGAAGGTGCTGGCGGTGGACGTTGGCCTTAGCGCGGCGGCGATGTGGGTCAGCGTCTGGGCCACAGGGATGAGCGTCGGTGTAGCGCACTGGCAGGCAGTCAGTGCCAGGATGCTGCTCAGGACGACGAGCAAGACAAAGATGAACAGGGCGCGCCGGATCGCACGCACGGGCAACCTCCCTTCAAAGATCGAATCGTAGCCTTATGTTACCACTTTTCGAGGGATTTGACAAACCTGCTTGCCAGTCTTTTCGGTATCAAGTATAATGGGTGTCAGGTAGCCGGTCACAGACAAAGGAGGGGAAAGGACAAGGTGTATGGAAAGTCAAGAAACCTACAGCGAACAAGTTTACACCGTCGCAGAGGTGGCTAGGATATTCCGGTTGTCCGCCAGTGCCGTCCGCCGGCTCATCCGTCAAGGGGAGATCCCCGCGATTCACCTGGGCCGGACTTATCGCATTCCCAAGTCGGTCGTTGATGCGCTGTTTGCCCAGCCTCTCATTACGACGTTCACGCCCCAGGATCTCGGGTTTGGCGTATGGAAGGACTGGGACGAATCTTCCGACAGCGTAACGCTGGTGAATCAAATGCGCCACCATAATACCAAGACTTTGCGGGAAACACTCGCCGAATTGGGGCAATGACCAAAAGCCATTATCTCCTTGACACTGATGTGCTCATTGATTGGTTACGAGGCGAATCCTGGG
>CAYNKW010000018.1:0-12429 GCA_964397845.1 uncultured Anaerolineae bacterium | reverse complement strand
CATTATCTCCTTGACACTGATGTGCTCATTGATTGGTTACGAGGCGAATCCTGGGTCAAAGATTTGATTTGGTCTCCGGAGCGGCAGCTTTACTGCTCCAGTATTACCCGCAAGGAGCTGCTGTCCATGCGCGGTCTGACAGCTTCGGAGCGCCGTAAGATATTTCGCTTGCTCAGACTTGTGCGCGTGTTGAATGTTGAGGCCACCATTGCCGCAGCAGCTTCGGAACTGTTGGAAAAGTATCGCCCTCGCGGATTGCAGGTTGGGGATGCACTAGTTGCAGCCACAGCCTGGATCAAGAGCTTGCCTCTTATCACCAGGAATCGCCGGCACTATGAATTCATTGCCGAAATAGAGCTGGCGACCTGGCTTCCAGAAGAAGATTAGCGCCTTCAGCCCTGCCGAGGCTGCTCAGACCACACTCTTTAGGGTGCGGTGCTTCACCATAGACCAGGCATCGCGGCAATTGACAGATCATTAGCCCTCTTGTGGGACGTGCCAGCGGGCGCGTTACTCAAGGCATAGTTGGAGCTGGACTGATGAACCGATGGAATTTAGGAGGGAGCAATGGGTACTTTTGGCTACAGAGGTATTGGAGCGCTATCCTCTGCCGATAGCTCTGGAGACGCTACGGCAGAGGCTGGACGAGATTGAGCAGCAAATCTCCATTTACAAAGACATCGTGTGGGAATTTGAGAGACGCCACGGTTGTGACCTGGTCACCTTTGAACAGAAGATCGTCCAAGGCAGGGTGCCAGAGCACCCCTCGTGGGAGGATTCTATCGAGTGGGGAGTAGCTTTAGACGAATTGGAACGACTGGGCATTACTCAGAAGGCGTTGCAATGGATCCTCGAAATGCCATGTTGATTTTCAACCCTGCCGCCGGGGCCAGGGACGTGCGCCGGGAACTGGGGCAAGTGATCGCCTTTCTGGAGCAACGGGGCTGGCAGGTTGACCTTCGAGAAACGCGCGGGGCCACCGATGCCACCACCTTTGCCCGCCAGGCGGTGACGATGGGCAAGGAGACGGTGCTGGTGGTCGGCGGCGACGGCACTATCAACGAGGTGATCAACGGTCTGGCCGGGTCGGAGGTGGCGGTCGGACTGCTGCCTGCGGGCACGGGCAACGTGTGGGCCATGGAGATGCGCCTGCCGATCCCCAGCCCGATCCGCTGGCGCACACTGTTGGACGCCACCAGGAACCTGGTGCGGGGGGAGGTTCGCCACATTGACCTGGGACGGGTCAAAGGACGCTATTTTCTGCTGTGGGGCGGTATTGGGCTGGATGCCCAGGTGACTCAGCGCATGGAACCGCGTACGCGGACGACCAAGAAACTGGGCGCCCTGGCCTACGCGGTGGCAGCCTTTCTGGTGGCCAAGGACTTTCGGGGCACGCGCACTCGCGTCGTCGCCGACGGGCAAAAGGTCCGCACGCGCAGCATGTTGATCATCATCAGCAATGCGCAACTGTACGCTCGCATCGCCCGCATAGCTTCTCGTGCCTACCTGGACGACGGTCTGCTGGACGTGTGTGTTTTTAAGGGGAGCGGCCTGCCCATGACCTTGCTGCATGTGGCCCACATTCTCACCGAGCGACATTTGCAGGACCCTCGCGTCGCGTACGTCCAGGCCCGGCAAGTGATCGTTGAGACGAAGCGGCCCCTGCCCGTCCAGGTGGACGGCGATCACATCGGCACGACGCCGGTGACATTTGAGGCCGTTCCGCAGGCTCTGCGGATCATCGTACCGCCGGAGGTGCCGTCCTGGCTCTTTGTGGGCGGTGGCGAGCGACCAGCGCGCTTCCACTGGGATTTCTCGTGGCCCGGTGGTCAGGCCATCCGCGCGCGGGCGCGTCACCTGGCAAGTCGCGTTGTGAAGCGTAAAACGTGAAGGAGTATCCCATGACAACAGACCTCGTCGAATGGACGGCCGATTTCCTGGCCACCGATGACGAATTTCTCATCGCCGTCAAAAAGCTGTGGATCGCCGCCCAGGGCGAGCGGCTGGCAACCGATCTCTCCCTAGAAAAATTTCAACGCTTGCTGGAAGGGGACGGACGGTTCGAGTTTGAGGAGGGAATAGACTTTGGCGAAAGTTTTGACGACCCAGAGGCAGAGCGGGAGATCATGGAGTCTCTGGGCTATTTCAGCGGCCCCCGGGTGCACCTGGCGGCGCGCGAGATCACGCTCGACATGATCGCCGCGGCCATCAAGCGCAGCACCGACCGCATGATGGCTGCCCTGGAGAGTGCCTGGGAAGTCCGCGATCCGTGCGACGAGGAGGCAGAGACGAGCTTGCTGGGCATCCTGGCCGGAGGCCAGCGCCTTCAGCAGGGGCTGGACGAGATGTTCGATGACTTGTCCGATCAGGAGGGCACGGAGGAGGCTGGCCAACCGTGAGGCAGATCGGTCGCCGAAAACGTTGTCGAGGTCATAGACTAGTGCTTTTGTTGGTCATGGTGCTGGTGCTGACCGGTTGCCGCTTCCGGTTTCCTGGCAGCACCGATCCCCTCGTCAAGATCGGCCTGGTCGCACCCTTTGAGGGACGACTTGGGGCCAGGGGCTACGAGGTGCTCTACGCCATCAAGTTGGCGGTCCGCCAGTGGAACAAAGCTGGCGGCGCAGGCGGCTACCGGGTGGAGCTCGTCGCCCTGGACGACAGCAGCGACCCAGGTGCAGTTGCACAACAGGTGCGCGAGTTGGCCGTGGATCGGGATGTCCTGGGCGTCGTCGGCCACTTTACCGAGGAAACGACGCTGGCTGCTGCGCCAGAGTACGCTGTGCAGGGGCTGGCCCTGGTGGCGCCGGGCGTGGGCGCCGAGGGCATCACTGCTGCCGGAGGCGTCGTTCGTCTGGGGCCGTCCAACCGCCTCCTGGGGTGCGAGGCGGCCCGCTATGCTGTTGAAACACTGGCCGCGAAACGCCTGGCCGTGTTGCGCGGCCAGGATGACCTGGCTGACGCTTTTGTCACCACTGTCCGCCAATTGGGGGGCACCATTGTGCTCGACGAGTCTATCGCGGAGGGAGGGTGGGTCTCCCGTTTGACCGGCGCTGTGCCTGATATGGTCTTCCTTTCCGGCGGCGCGATGGAGGGGGGCGAGGTGATTTGCCTGGCCTGGCAAGCCGGTGTGGAGGCGGCTTTTCTCGGCGGGCCGGCCCTGGGCGATCGTTTGCTCGTCCAGGTGGGCGGCGCTGCGGTCGGGGACACCGTCTATCTGGCGGCGGCTCCTGCGGGCGTGGATGTGGCTGATGGGGAGGCGTTCGTGGTGGATTACCAGGCGCTGGCCGGGTATCCGCCTGGCCCGCGTGCGACGCTGGCCTACGAGGCTACGAATTTGCTCCTGGAAGCCATCGCCCGTGCGGCTGCCCTGTCACCTCGACGGCCCTCTCGGGCCATGGTGTGGCATCAGTTGCTAGCCGGCCGTCAGCACGAGGGTTTGCTGGGAACCTGGAGCTTTGGCAGCGACGGGGAACCGGCAAGCTGGCCAATCGCGATCTACCGCATTGAGGCTGGCAGCTATCCGGGCCAGCGGTTGCGTTGACGCCGATCCACCAGGGCAGCAGTAGGGCGAAATGACCGGCAGAAACCAGGGAGGACTTGACCAAGAAATCAACAAAACGACGGCAAAAAGCGCGTCAGCGCAAGGCGGACAAACGCAAAAAGAAAAAAAGAAATGAACAAATTATCCACAACCCGAAAAACGAGCAAGCTCCGGCCCCAACAGGGCCGGAGCTTTTCTTTGTGGTATAGAAAAGTATGACCTTGCTCTCAGCCGGTCTGTGACCGGCGGTCGGGTCACAGACCCTCCCTGAGCAGGCTGGTTTTCTTGTGCTTTGCTTGCCGTGTGGGTGTGGGTAAGGGCGACTCTTCCGTAGTGCTGGTGGGTGTCGGCGTGGGAGAGGGCGTGTGAGTCAGTGTGGCTGTGGGCGTTGGCAGCGGCGAGAGTTCGCTGGTGCTGGTGGGTGTCGGCGTCGGCGTCAGAGCCTCGGTAGGTGTGGGTGAGACGGTCTCCGTCGCCGTCGGTGACAGGGTATCAGTAGCCGTGGGTGGAGTGGTTTCGGTCAGAGTCGGTGACGGCGTGCCGGTTGGCGTCTCGCTGGGCGAGGGCGTCTCTGTCGGCAGCGCTGTGGCGGTCGGGGAGGGTGTTGCGGTAGCTGTGGGAGCGACCAGGGGTGGCAGCGACGTAGCCGTGGCGGTGGGCGTCGGTGTGGGAGTGGGGTTGAGCAACAGAAAGGCCCCCGCCGCCAGCCCGGCAGCGCAAATCAGCAGAATAGTCGCGATGACACCAATCCACAGCCAGGGAAGCCGCCGGGAGACGGGCGCTTCCTCCGTTTCCTGGGGTATCACGAGGGCCGGCAGGCGGTCTTCGTGTTCTCGTAGCGCGCGAACGAGCAGCACAGTGATGTTGTCTGTGCCGCCTCGCTCGTTGGCCAGGTTCACCAGCCGCTCCACGCTGGCTTCAGGGTCTGCTGTCTGCGTGGCGGTCAGGACTTTGGCATCGGTGACGTGTTCGGTGAGGCCATCGCTGCACAGCAGGAGGCGGTCGCCGGGCAGGAAGGTCTCGCTAAAGACATCCGTTTCGACTTTGGGGTGCGCGCCGATGCTGCGGCTGATGACGTGTCGCCGGGGGTGGCTCTCCGCCTGCTGTGGCGTGATGACGCCCTCGGCCAACAATCGGGCAATCATCGAGTGATCGCGTGTGATCTGGCGGATTTGCTCCTTGTGGATCAAGTAGGCCCGGCTATCGCCGACGTTGGCCACGGTCAGTTCCCGCCCTCTGATGACAGCCGCCACCAGGGTGGTACTCATGCGTTGAGGGCCTTCTTGTCCACTGGCTTTCTCGTATACGACGCGGTTGGCCTCGGCAAAAGCTTCGTGCAGCCGGTCGGCGGTCGTTTCCTGGTAGGAGTGGTAATAGGCGGCCAGCAGCGTTTGGACGGCCTGTTTACTGGCCACTTCGCCAGCCTGAGCGCCGCCCACGCCGTCGGCAACGGCATAGAGCCAGCCGGCTTCGGCACGGAGTTCTGGATCTTCCGGCTGGCGGTAGCCCAGGTAGTCCTGGTTGTTAGCGCGCAAGCGGCCCGTATCACTGCGGTGGTGGACGGTGAGGGTCAATTCTTGCTTGACTCCTGGCATGAGCACACCTCTATCTGTATTACGATTTTCGTTTTTTGCCGCTTTTGTCTTTGATCTGGAGTCTGGATTTCAGAACCTGCCAGTAGGCACGCATCCGCTGGAGGCGAAGAGGGCGCTTGTGGCCGACGGCCCACTTGGCTGTCTCCAGAAAAAATTGATAGCTGTAGTTTATCAGCAGAAAGGCTCGCAGCACCGCCGCTACGAGTGCCCCGTGATATTTGCGAAAGTAACGGATTTTGCTTCGGTTGAATTGAATGATCTGAAAGGCCTTGACCTGCTCGCTGGACTGGCCGCCGTGATGGATGACCCGTGCCTCTGGATAGTAGGTCACCTTCCAGCCAGCCGCCTTGGCCCGGCGGCACCAATCCAACTCCTCGGAGTACATGAAATAGCCATCGTCCAGCAGGCCGGCCTGATCCAGCGCCTCGCGGCGGGCCAGCAGGCAGGCTCCCTGAACCCAATCCACCTCGGCGATGGCGTCGTCCGGCTTGTCCAGGACATAGTAGTCGCGCAGCAGGCGATGGTGGGGAAACCAGTTTTGCAGAGTGGTGCTCTCCAGGAACGCCGTGGCCGGGGTAGGAAGGCGGCGGCGCGACGACTGGACACTGCCGTCGGGGTTGAGTAGCATGGGGCCGAGCGCGCCGGCGTCCGGGTGAGCGTCCATGTAGGCGACCATGCGGGCCAGGGTGTCGTCCAGCACTTCTGTATCAGGGTTGAGGAGGAGGACGTAACGCCCCCGGCTGGCAGCGATGCCCTGGTTGTTGCCACCGGTGAAGCCCCGATTGTCGGCGTTGGCGATAAGAGTCACCTGGGGGAACGCCTGGCGTACCATCTCGACGCTATCGTCGGCGGAGGCGTTGTCCACCACGATCGTTTCAATGCAAAATGAGTCAATGTCGAATGGCAAAAGTGACACTCTTGACTGACCGGCCGGGGCGTGGTTTCCGGGAGGGTAGACGGACAGCAGGCAGCTTTGGAGAAAGTCACGGACGTTCCAACTGACGATGACGATGGAGAGGTCGGGAGGTTGTTTTGATTCAAGTTGGGAGCTCATGTAAGCGTTTCCTTAGTTCGACAATGGTAAGCATACAGGGGGCAAGAAACCGGGTTTTTCAGAAGCATCCCGTTCTTGGCTTGCGGAACGAGTGCCCCCAAATTGCCACTAAAGGCCAAGGTCAAATGCGGCGCTGGGCGACGAAATTGGCCAGGTCTAGCATGGCCTGGCGGTAGCCGTTGGCCGGAAAATCGGCCAGGGCGGCCCGAGCCCGTTGGACGTGGGCGCGGGCATCGCGCATGGCAGTGTCCACGGCGCCAGCCTTGCGGATGCGGGTGACGACAGTCTCGACGACCCCGTCGTCGGCCTGGCCCGCCAGCACCTGAGCCACCAACTCGTCGCCCGGGTGTTGGCCGAGGTAGTAGAGGGTTGGCAGCGTGACAATGCCCTGACGTATGTCAGAACCGACCGGTTTGCCCATTTCCTTCGATGAGCCGGCAAAGTCCAGCACGTCGTCCACGATCTGGAAAGCCATGCCCAGTTGGTGGCCATAATCGCGCAGTGCTCTCACTTCTGGTTCGGGTGCACTGGCGAGAACGGCGGCCGCTTCGGTGGCAGCGGCAAAGAGAGAGGCGGTTTTGGCATAGATACGCCGGTCATAGTCCTCGCGGGTCTGTTCACGCCAGGAAGGCTGGAAGAGTTGGCAAATTTCGCCGCTGCAGACGATCATGATCGTCCGAGAAAAAAGGTTCATCACACGCATGTTCTCGGTCTGGGCGGCCAGATTGGCCGCCCAGGCAAAGAGAAAATCGCCGGTGAGGACAGTCGCGCCGGCGCTCCAGATGGCGTTCAGGGTGGGATTGCCCCGCCGTAACAGGGCGCCGTCAATGAGATCGTCGTGCACCAGTGTAGCCGTGTGAAGCATCTCCACGGCGGCTGCCAGGGCGATCACTTTGTTCTTTGGAGGACGATAGAGGCGGCTGGTCAGCAGTGCCAGAGCTGGACGCACACGCTTGCCGCCGCTTTTCAGGAGCGTGTCCAGCGCAGTGGTCAGGGGCTCAATGTCCCCGTGTGGAGCCGCCCGCATTTTTTGTTCGACTTGAACGAGGTCCTGGCTGACCAATGCGAGGCCGGGAATTGTCTTCAATATTTTATCCTTTCGGGCAAATGGCGAATTACGGGTCACGGATGTGGTATATCAAATTGGAAGAGGGCCTGAGCGTTGGCTGTGGTGGTCTGGGCCACCTCTTCCAGTGACAGGTTTTTCAGGTCTGCGATTTCTTCCGCCACCAACCGGACATAGGCCGGTTCGTTCCGCTGCCCGCGATGGGGATGCGGCGTGAGGAACGGTGCGTCGGTCTCCAGCAGTAGCCTGTCCAGCGGCAGGGCTTTCACGATGGCCGGCAATCGGCGGGCGTTCTGGTAGGTGATGGGGCCGTCCACGCCGATGAAGAAGCCCAATTCGATGGCCGCTTGTGCCAGGGCCAGGTCGCCGGAGAAGCAGTGGATCACGCCCCGATATGCAGAGTGTTCTGGCTGGCTTTCGGTAACCCACTGGCGCAGGATTTCCAGCGTCTCGGCGTGGGCCTGGCGGTCGTGGATGACGACCGGCTTGCCCAACTCGGCAGCGACGTGCAATTGTTGGCCGAAGACACGGCGCTGCACGTCGCGCGGCGAGCGGTCGCGGTAGAAATCCAGGCCGATCTCGCCGATGGCAACGACTCGAGGATGGCGGCCCAGTTCGCGCAGTTCGGCCAGCGCGGCGGCATTGGCGCTCTTGGCATCGTGCGGGTGAAAGCCAACGGTGGCCAGGATCCGCTCGTGGGCCTCGGCCAGTGCCACGGCAGCCCGGCTGGTCTTCAGGTTTGTGCCAATAGTGATGATGGTCGCCACGCCGGCCTGCCAGGCACGGGCCAGCACAGCGTCGCGGTCGTTGTTGAATTGGTTGAAGTCCAGGTGGGCGTGGGTGTCAATTAGCATTGTTTCAACCCTGCCAAGCACATTCCAGCTTTGAGGATGGTTGCCACTTTTTCCTGGTGCGTCGTCTCACATTAGAGGTGGATGATAGGCTCAGTGCCGGTTGCTATACGAGACAGCAGTTCAACGCGCAGCTAATCCCTATCGCCCAGTGCTATAGTCCAAGTGCGGATCGCGTGTTTGTTCCGCCGCTCTACAGTGGGCAGCATTTGTTCTAGCCTGGAGATGATGCTCTGATGACTCCAGTCATCATGAGAAGCGATAACTGACCTGGTCACCTGGATTAAGGTGGGGGACGATTGAGTAGCTGAGAGAATATCAGCCAGGCGCCACTCTGAGTGAGCTTTTCTGATCTCAGCAGCAGATAGTTCTTCCAGCCGTCCCAACGCTGTGTCCATCAGGCGCTTGGCGATCTCTGGGTCGCTGCTCTCGACGTAAATTCTGTTGATGGGCTCCGTTCCCGATGCGCGGACGCGCAAGTAGTGTTGGTCACCACCTTGGATGTCACGGAATTGTAGTCCGACAAAATCATATCTGATGCCACCGGCATATACAACTTGAAGGCCCGCCAGGGCACCTTCGCCGGGCATTTTTCCCGCAAAACGATCGAGGAAATCATTGATAAGCTCTTCTTTCGCCTCTAGCACTGCATCAATGTCCGTCCGCCCCGTATTGGAAGGATTGGCCTCTCTCTCTCGCCCTCCAAAGGAGTTCCAACCGGCAGCCTCTGTTGTGTCTTTCCAGATCTCTGATAGTGGTTTCCCATAATAGGCGACCATGTCCATAATCAAGAGATTGGCCCATATACCGTCCTTGTCTGTTACATGGCCTCTGGTGGTCAGTCCCGAACTTTCTTCGCCACCGATCATAATAGTGTCGCGCCAGTTCTCTGGTAACTCTTTGAGAAACCTGTACCGGCGGTCAGTGCGTCGCTGTTCCTCAATGTACTTGATACCTACAGGCACCATAAAGGTGTACTGGTACACGCGGTCCTGGCGCTCGCCCACCCGCCTTTGGTAGAATGGATGATCTATGAAAGCCGGAACAACGTCCGGTTCTGGTCGGTTGTGCTCGTTGTGCGGCATCATTCCGGCCAGCTTCTCGAGCAAGGGCGATCCTGTTTGCGTCGCGATCACGCGGCCGGCTAACCGGCGGTCAAGGCCAAGGTATTTGAGCAGCATGGGCAAAACCTGGTTGGGGCGATAATAGGTCCCATCTTGGTCCACAACGCCAAAACGGTCGGCGTCGGTGTCCATTCCTAGTCCCAATATCGCATCATCCATCTCCCGCACTTTGGCCTTCAGTGTGTTGATAAAGGGCTCTTCAGGGTTGGCATAGTCCAGACCAGGAAGGTTGGGATCCCGTTCGGCATGAATGACTTTATATCGAACGCCAATCTCACCCAAAAGTCGCGTCAGGTAGCCGCGACTCACACCATGCATCTCGTCAACAACCACGAGGCCGCTTTCAAAGTGCTTCCGAATCCTGTCGCGATCTATCGGGATTCGCTGGTTGCCATTTCCGCTATCAAGCACCCAATTGGCATAATTCACAATAGGATCAAAGCCGCGCAGGTCACCCCGTTTCTCTGCTTGAAACAAATCAGCGACAGGTGCCGATTCGTCTAACAGTTGGAATTGATTGGCTCGCGAGGCGATAAAGTCCGTCAGACTGGTTGGGGCCGGATATCCCTGACGAGGGTTGAACTTGATCCCTTGCCACTCTGGAGGATTGTGACTGGCTGTGCAGTTAATCAAGCCCGCAACCTCGTCCTCGTCCAGGTGATCTGTCAGATAATATACCAGCGCAGGGGTTGGTGTGTCTCGATTGGCCAGGTCGACCTTGAAACCGTTGGCCAGACATACCTGAGCCACCCACTCGGCTACAAGTCGGGCGTTCCTTCTGCTATCATATCCAACTACTACACGCTTGCCCTGGAGATCCTCGGCCCCGACATGGGCAGAGACTTGATCGGCTTTCAAAAAGTCGCAGACAGCCTGCACCACGCGCTTGGCACGCGTCTCGGTAAAATCCAGCCCCCAGCGCCCTCTGACTCCCGAAGTGCCAAATCTTGCATACTTGCGGTCGTAGATTTCCCGCAGGAGCCCTGGTGTTCCTTCGCCTCCAACGAGACGCGGGTCAGTGGTTCGGAGGCGAAAGCCATACAGGCGCTCCACCACGTTGCCCACCTGGATAACGCGAAAAGGCATGTATCGCTCTCGGGCCAGTCTCGAGTTCTCTCCCAAAGTGTTGCCCATACTCTCTAACAACGTAAAGATCTCCATCTCAATGTCGGTTTCCAAGGAGGAGAACACTGGTTGATGCAAGTATTGCTTGGCCACAGAGATGGCGTGCTCTCTCAACTGTCCCATCTTGGGCAGTAGTTCCTCGTCTATCAATTTGCGGCGTTCCGGGTCTCCGCTAAAAGTCTCGTGCCGGTACTGCCCCGCTTCTGCGAGAATAGTTAGCAGCATACTAAACAATTTAGCGGATTCTGCCTGCGTCAATTGAAGACTGCGGGTCAATTCACCTTCGACTACCTCGAGAAAGCGGTGCGTCGCATTGATTGCCGGTTTCCAAGCCTCTGGCGATTCGGCTTCTGTCAGGATTCTCAAAAGCTTGACGAACATTGGTCCCATTCGAGACCGATCCAATTCATCTTGTTTGAGCCAAGCTTTGATTCGCTCAAGTTCATATTCTTCTTTCATGTCTTGGCCTCCTGCTATGAGATCACCCTACTTTGACGTCGGCTACCACGGGCAAATGATCCGATGCCCGGCGGGCAGTCGGGCTGTCTACAATCCAACATTGATACTCTACCAACCCGCTGGGGGGATACATAAGAATGTGGTCTATGGGTTCGGCCACCTTGGGATGGGTGGCGATCTCACCGTTGGAAGGTATCAACCGTACGAACCCGCCCTCATTCTCCAGCACCAAGGCGATGCACGGCTCGCTGGCTGCAGCATTGAGATCGCCCAACAGAAAGACTACTTCTCCACGCTCAAGGACGTGTTCTTTCAGCAGGTCCAGGAGTCGCCTTGCCTGCTTGAAACGAAGAGTCTCGGCTTCCTCAGCTCTGCCGGGAGATGGGTGCGGGCCGCGCTCAGCAACTAGAGTCGTGAGGTGCACGCCAACAACAAAGGGAAAGATAGGGGCCTTGTCAACTCGAGCCAGCAATGCGTACCGCGGGTCTGTATCTCGATTCCCCTGGTAGAGCGGTGTCAGATAGAGCGGTACGTTTCTCGGTAGGCCAGGCTTTGACGGATCGCCCAACCGTACAAACTCCCAGCGAGAGAGTATGGCGTTACCTTGTTGCCAATCTTGCCAGTCGTTGAATATGCCGTGAACAAATAAGGTTTTTCTCACGTGTATGTGCTCTTGCATGGAGAGGGTCGGCCCAAAGTGGACGTGGTTCTCAAACTCTCCGGCCTGGGCAATTTGACCAAGGACACTATGCCAGACACCATCTGCATCCTGAAATTCTGTTGACTCTTGAACAACCAGGATGTCTGGTGACTCCTCATTGATCACTTTGATAACGTCGGGGAGCGCCGAGCCAAAATCCCTTCTTGCTCCTCCTATGTTGTATGTCATCAGCCGGAACTGCGACTCTTGCCGTTTCGCCATACTTCCTCTCATCAGTGCCACACAAGGGCTACGTTACAGCATGTAACAGCCGATCGGCGGCCTTTTTCACCTGATCGCCTGTTTGGCCACAGTCATAAAGGCTTCAGCTTCTCGTTCTAGCGTTCGTTGGTCGTGCTCCTCGCCAGCTCGAATCTTTAGCCGTAGCTTGCTCTCCGTGCCCGAGTACCTCAGCGTTATATCAACGTTATCGCCCAGCGATTCATGCAGCCGTCGAAGCGCCGCTTGCACCTCCGGAATCATCTGCAGGGGCGGCTTGCTTGGCACGTCGATGTTAACCAGGCACTCAGGCAACTCTTGGATACAGGCAGCCAGCGCAGACAAACTCTGGTTGGTCTCGCTGGCGACCACCTTTAACACCTCTAAGGCAGTATAAATGCCATCTCCTGTGGTTTGCCCCTCACCCAGCATAATGATGTGACCGGATTGCTCCCCTCCCAGCGCATAATTCTCCTCAATCATTCGCTGCAGCACAAACCGGTCGCCCACGGACGTCTCTTCCAGACGGATGCCGGCTTCTTCCAACGATGCTTTGAGACCCCAGTTGCTCATGGGCGTGCTGACCACGGCATTGTTGGTCAATAGATCCTTTTGCTTCATATCACGGGCCAGGATCGCCAAAATCGCGTCGCCGTTGACAAAGCCGCCCTTTTCGTCGACAAGCATCACGCGAT
>CAYNKW010000017.1:16357-33144 GCA_964397845.1 uncultured Anaerolineae bacterium | reverse complement strand
TGTCTCAGCCGGGCAATTCATTGCTCGGCTTCCCAAATTGGCAAAAGTGGTGTATTATTGTGCAAATTGCGAATTAGGAATTGCGAATTGCGAATTAGGAATTGCGAATTGCGAATGGCTGTGGCGACAATTTGTCTGGCGCTGTTGGTGCCAACGGGAATTCCGGTTCACGCCCAGGAAGGCGATCCCGTGGCGGAACGGTTGGCCGCCATGTCGCCGGAAGAACGGGTGGGGCAACTCTTTATCGTCACCTTTATGGGCCGCGATGCGGCGCCCGCATCCGACATTGCGCGGCTCATTCTGGAGGCAAAAGCCGGCGGCGTGGTGCTCCTGGCCAGCAACGGCAACGTCTCCAACCAGGGCGATACGCCCGGCGACATGCTGCGCCTGTCGAATGACCTGCAGACGCTGGCCCTCTCGCCCGGGGGCGCTGGCGTGCCGCTCTTTATCGCCGTGGATCACGAGGGCGACGGCTACCCCTACACCCGCATCACCAACGGCCTCACGCCGCTGCCTGACTCGATGGCCATCGGCGCCACCTGGCAGCCAGAGTTCGCCCGCCGCGCCGGCGAGATCGCCGGCCGGGAACTCTCCGCTCTAGGGATCAACCTGCTGCTGGGGCCGGTGCTGGACGTGCTCAACGTGCCCCGGCTCTCCGGCCGGGGCGACATTGGCGTCCGCGCTTTTGGCGGCGACCCTTACTGGGTGGGGCGCATGGGTCGCGCCTACATCCAGGGCGTTCACCAGGGCAGCGACGGGCGGGTTGCGGCGGTGGCTAAACACTTTCCCGGCCACGGCGGCTCCGACCGGCTGCCAGACGACGAGGTCGCCACCGTGGACAAGTCACTGCAAGAGCTTCGCCGCGTTGAACTGGCGCCCTTCTTTGCCGTCACCGACCCCGGCGACGATCCCTCGGGCCTCACCGACGCGCTGATGACCTCCCACATCCGCTACCGGGGCTTCCAGGGAAACATTCGCCAATTTACCCGTCCCATCAGCTTTGACGGCGAGAGCCTGCCGGCTATCCTGGCCCTGCCAGAGTTCCGCGATTGGCGCCACGACGGCGTGCTGATCGCCGACGCGCTGGGCGTGCTGGCAATCAAGCGCTATTTCGACCCCGACCTCAAGACCTTTCGGCACAAACAGATCGCCAAAGAGGCGTTCCTGGCGGGCAACGATCTGCTCATCCTGTCCGAATACGCCCTGACGTCCGACTGGCAGAGCCAATACCACAACATGCGCGACACCATCGCTTTCTTCCAGTACGAATACCGGGCCAACCCGGCCTTCGCCGAACGGGTGGACGAGGCCGTGGCTCGCATCCTCCGTCTCAAGATAAAGCTTTCTGATTTTTCTGCCGGCGCGGTGCTGCGGGATGCCGGCGACTTGAAAGCCCTGGCCGACGAGAGCGCGCTTGTCAGCCAGATGGCGCGCCAGGCGATCACACTGATCTACCCCTCGCGGGAGGAACTGGGTCGCCGGCTCGATGGCCCGCCCCGCCTGGGCGACGACGTTCTCATCTTTACCGACGCCCGGCAGTCGCGATGCTTCACGCCAGACTGCGAGCCGTTCCCCCTGATCGACCCGCTGGCCTTACAAGAGACCCTCCTGCGCCTCTACGGCCCCGACGGCGAGGGCCGCATCGAGGAGACACAAATCCAGAGCCGCACCTTTGCCCAGCTCAAAGCCTTCCTCACGCAACCGCCCAACGGCGAACTGCCAGAGGAGATGCAGGAACTGGCCGGCCTGCTGGACGCGGCAGAGTGGATCATCTTTGCCACACTGGAGCCGGACCCGGCCCGCCAACCGGACTCGGACGCGCTGCGCCTCTTCCTGGCGCAGGCAGCCGGCACCTACCGCGGCGCCCACCTCGTCGTCCTGGCCTACACCGCGCCCTACTACCTGGACACGACCGAGGTGAACAAGTTGACCGCCTATTACGGCATCTATAGCAAAGTCCCACCGTTCATCGAAGCCTCGGCGCGCGTGCTCTTTGGCGACTGGGTGCCGGCGGGCGCCTCGCCGGTGAGCATTGAGGGCATCAGCCACGACCTGGTGACGCAACTGGAGCCCGACCCCGGCCAGCCCCTCTCACTGACGCAACTGGCTCCCGGCGAGACGGTGCCCACCGTGCCGGTGACGTTGCGCGTGCGCACGGCCAAAGTGCAGGATCGCAACGGCAACGCCGTGCCCGACGGCACGCAGGTGACCTTTGAAGCACAGGATGTCACGTCGGGGCAGGTTCTGGTCACCCACACGACGGTCACGGCGCAAGGGGTCGCTGAAGGGGAACTCGAGTTGACCGGCGCCGGCGAGGTCGAGATCGTGGCGTACTGCGGGGATGCCAGGACTGCTTCACCCTTGCGGTTGATGCTGCTCGCTCCGCCCACGGTGACACCACAGCCAAGGCCCACAGTCACCTCGTCGCCGGCACCCACCGTCACGCCCTCGTCAACGCCTAGGCCTTCGCCGTCGCCCCGGCCCAGCGCCACGCCGCCGCCAACGCCGCCCTCCCGCCCCGTGCCCGGCGCCGGAACGTGGCACGCCGGACCGCTGGAACTCCTGGGCGCGTTGGGTGGGCTGGCGCTGGCCTTGACGGTCAGCTATCCCTGGCAAGGCCGCCGACTGACAGACTCGACCAAGCGGATGCGATGGGGACTGGCCGTCTGGATCGGAGGGCTGGTGGGGTATCTGCTCTTTGGCTTTGGGCTGCTCCGGCCCGATGCGTGGAGATGGTGGGGCTGGCCTGCCTGGCCCGTGGGTCTGGTTCTGGCCTGGACAGGGGGACTGGCAGGCGGGTTCATGGCAACGAGAGGTAGACGGCCAGTGCCGTAAGCGCCGTCGCCAGGGCCAACCACCAGGCGTTGGCCCGCAGCGACTGCACCCAGGCCAGTCCAAATAAAACCACCGGCTCAGCAGGCCCTGGCGAGAGCCACATCCGCCGCCACGCCTCGACGCTGGGCGGTCGCTGCCGGGGGTGAATCGCCAGGGCGGCCAGAATAGCCGCCTCGGCCGTGCGAGAGACCGCCGGGTTGACCTGGCGCGGCGGTGGCAACGACTCCGGCTGGAGAAATCGCTGTTGGGCGCTGGGGGGGGATTCACCGGTCAGCAGATGATAGAGCGTCGCGCCCAGCGCATAGAGATCGGAGCGGACGTCGGTGTGGCCTTCCACGTCGGCGTATTGCTCCAGCGGCAGGTAGGGCAGCGAGCCAAGCCCTCGCACGCCGGTGAGCGTGCGGGGATCGCCGGCGTCCACCGGCTTGACCAGGCCAAAGTCGACCAGCTTGACCTGGCCATCGGGTGTCAGCTTGACGTTGGCCGGTTTCAAATCGCGGTGGATGACCGGCGGATCCTGCCGGTGCAGGTAGTCCAGCGCGTCGCAAAGTTGCCGCGCCCAGCCTGCCACCTCGTCCTCTTTCAGGAAGCGGCCCTGGCGTGCCGTCTCTTGAACGACGTGGTGCAGATCGCGACCGGGCACGTAATCCATCACCAGATAGTCGCACTCGCCGGCGGAAAAATAATCGGATACCTTGGGCAGATTGGGGTGATCCAGGCGCGCCAGCGTGCGCGCCTCCCGCTGAAACTGCTCCCGCGCCTGGGCCGCCACTGCCGGGCTGAGGTCCGGCGGCAGGTGAGTCTCTTTCACAGCGCAGCGCCGTCCGGGCAACCGGCGGTCGTGGGCCTCGTATACCGCGCCCATCCCGCCCTGGCCGATGAGAGCCACGATTTCGTACCGATCGCGCAGAACCGCGCCCGGGGACAACTGGTGGGACATGACCATCCAATGGCAAATGACCAAATGACAAATGGCTAAAATGACCGAAATCTGTTCGTGTAGCTTTATTGTAGCACATCCTTGGCCCTTGTGCAAGAAAGAGGACTTTACTATATAATGAAGGGTGGACAAGAGTGAAGCGAGGGAGTAAACTGGAGAGCGCACTGCTCGTCCGGCGCAAAGAGAAAGAGATACGCCAGAGTTGGCCGCTGGAGGCCCAAGAGACGACCATCGGACGCTGGCCCGACAACGACGTGGTCATCGCCGACCGGTGGATCTCCCGGCATCACGCCCGCATCGTGCGCCGGGGGCTGCGCTACGTCATTGAGGACCTGGGCAGCAAGAACGGTACCTTTGTCAACGGCCAACGGCTGAAAGCTCCCCAGGAGTTAGAGGACGGCGACCGCATCCAGATAGCGCCCCAGCACCATTTTACCTTTGTGGACGCAGAGGCCACAGCGCCCGTCCGGCCAGCGGAGCCAGGGTTGCGCCTGGATGCCACCCAACGGCGGGTGTGGGTTGCCGGGCAGGAGATTCTCCCTCCCCTCTCGCCGGCGCAGTTCGCCTTTCTGGAACTCCTGAGCAGCGATGCGGAGCGCGTCTTTAAGCGGGACGAGATCATTGCCGCCGTATGGCCCGAATCTGACCCCTCAGGTGTATCCGACGATGCTATTGGTTCGCTGGCCCGCCGCCTGCGCAAGCGCCTGGCCCAATTGGATGCGGCCCATGACCACGTCCAGGCCGTCCGGGGCCACGGCTTCCGGCTGACCCAACGCCAGTAGCCCGAGGCCTGGCAATCGTAGAACACGACTTGATGCTCCGGCCAGCCCTCCTTCACAGGAAAGGGATCTTTATGTCACATTACCTACCACGTCTGTTGGTTCTCGCTTTGGCCCTGGCTTTCGGCGGGTCAATGCTGCCCCCGTCACTTCTCGTAACGAGCCAGTCACCACATCACCTGAGGGGCTATGGCGTCGCCGTCGCCGACGTCAGCGCCGCGCCGGCCGCTGCCGAGTTCGGCTTCTCCTGGATCAAAGCCTTCCTCCGGTGGGACGAAGTGCAGGTGGCCGAGGATCGGCCCTACTGGTGGGGCAACCTGAGGCACATTGTGGGCACGGCCGGTGAGAACGGCCTGAACCTGCTGATCCGCGTAGACGGGGCGCCGGCCTGGGTGCGACCAGCCGGCGCTTCCGAGAGCGGCCCGGTGCGGCCGGATCGGCTGGACGATTGGGCCGGCTTTTTGCAGAGCATGGCCGCCGAGGCCCGTCGCTGGCGACAAGAGAAGGGTCGCGATACGCTTGTGGCTTACGAAATCTGGAACGAGCCCAACCTCTCCTGGGAATGGGGCGGCCTGTTCCCCGACCCGGCCCACTACACCGCCATGCTCAAGACGGCCTACGCCGCGATCAAAGCTGGCGATCCGGACGCGCTGGTCGTGAGCGGGGGGCTGGCCACCACCGGCGGCACAGTTGATGGCCTCAACATGAGCGACCTGGCTTTTATCCAGGGGATGTACGAGGCCGGTGCGCCGGGTCATTTTGATGCGCTGGGCTCGCATCCCTACGGCTTTGCCTACCCGCCGGAGCAGGAGCCGGAGACCGTGGACGGCCTGGCCTTTCGCCGCGCCGAGCAGCAGCGCGCCGTCATGGAAGCCTTCGACGACGGTGAAATCCCCATCTGGGCCACCGGCTTTAGCTGGCTGATGGACCCCGCCGAGCGCGGCGTGACGTGCCATTGGCCCGACCGTGACTGGCAGCGGGTCTCCGAGGCGGCGCAGGCGGGCTACCTGGTTCGAGCCTTCGTCTACGCGCGGCAGCACTGGCCCTGGATGGGGCCGATGTTCCTGACCGGTCTGGACCTGGCCGGACTGTGGTATTATGACGAGTGCGAGCCGATGCGCTGGTACACGGTCGCTGACGCCGACGCCAACTGGCATCCCCGCAGGCCAACAGATCCCTACGACGCCACGCCCCGCCTGGCGCAAACGACTCTCGCGGCCTTTCTCAAGGCCAACGCCGAGGCCGACGTTGCATCTATCGCATCTATCGCGGCAGATGCTGCGGCGGCCCGGCCAGCGCCTATTCATCTCGGCTACGGCATCAACATCAGCAATCCCAGCAGCGAACGTCTCAACTGGGCCAGCGAACTCGGCCTGGACTGGGTCAAGCTGTACGACGTCCCCGGCCAGCAACTGCCGTTTAATGTGCTGCTGCGTCTGCAGGCCAACTGGGCCGATTACGACGACCTGCACAGCTATTGTGGCTACGTCCAGGCCCAGGCCGCGGCCGGCATTGGCCGGGTGAAAGCCTACGAAATCGGCAACGAGCCCAACCTGGACTGGGCCTGGTCCGAGGGTGCATCTGGGCCACAAGAAAATCCGAATCCCTACGAATACAGTCAGCTACTCAAAACCGCTTGCACCTGCATCAAGGCCGTCCAACCCGATGCCATCATCGTCAGCGGCGCGCTGGCCACCGTCGGCCCTTACGACAAAGACGCTGACCCGCCCGCCTACCCCAACGCCTGGAACGACCTCAAGTTTCTGCAGGCGATGTACGACCATGGCGCCAAAGAGTACTTTGACGCTCTCGGCTCGCACCCTTATGGCTTTTACTTTCCACCGGAGCAGGACCCTGGTGGCTGGGCCGATAACCCGGTCAAGGGCTACATGTACGTGGACGGCCTGGCCTTCCGCCGCGCCGAGCAGCAGCACAAAGTCATGGCCGCCAACGGCGACGGCGACAAACAGACGTGGGCCACCGAGTGGGGCTGGCTCCTGCGCCACAAAGCCTGCCAGAGCGAGTGGGAGGCCCAGGAGCGCTGGTGGCAGGCCGTGGACGAGGCCACCCAGGCCGGGTACATCCGGCGCGCCTTTGAGTACGCCTACGACAATTGGCCCTGGATGGGGCCGATGTTCCTCTTTAACCTGGATTTCAGCATGTCCGGCTGGTACGACGACTGCGACGCCGTGCGCTACTATGCCATCCGCAACGACGACGACACCCCACGCCGGGCCTACACGACCCTCCGCGACATGCCCAAGTGGCCCTACGCCGTGGTCACGCCAGACACGGTCAGCCTGCTCATCGCCGACGAGGAATTGGAGGTGTACACCCGCACAGTGCGAGTGGACAACATCGGCGTCGAACCACTGACCTACACCGTCAGTGCCGGCACGTCCTGGCTGGCTGTCCCCAGCGGCGTCTACGCCAGCCCGGGTGTCATCACCCTGACGCTCGACACGACTGGCTTTGTCAGCGGCACGACCTACGCCGCCCCCGTCACCGTCACCACCAACGGCGGCCTGAGCCACGTTCACCGTCCCATCCCTGTCACGGTTCTCGTCGCCGACGAGGTTTTTCACATCTATTTGCCGATAATCATGAAGGAACTCGCAATCCATAACCTTTCAGGAAGCTCTCACCATGAGTTCGAAGAACATGCACCGCTTACTCTTGCTCCTTCGCCGCCCGATACATCTGGCCTGCCTGATTCTACTGGCTCTCGCTCTCGGCCTAATCCTGGTCGCCCCAGGTGAGCAGAGCCTGGGCCAGGCTGGCGATCCGGTCATCGCACCGCCGGGCCTGATCGCCGAGCCAGACACGCCGCCCGTCCATCCCCTCGACACTGCTGACCGGGAGGCGTGGGAGTGGGAGGTGATCCGCCTGGTCAACGCGGAACGCACCAGCCGGGGGATCGCACCTCTCAAACGAAGCGATGCCCTGGACACGGCCACCTACGGCCACAGCCAGGACATGGGCGTCAACGATTTCGTTGGCCACACAGGTAGCGACGGGTCCACGATCGTAACGCGGGCCCTGGCAGCAGGCTACGCCGACCGGATCTGGATCGGAGAAAACATTGCTGCTGGACAATCGTCTCCAGATACAGTGATGTATCATTCCGATTGGGGATGGATGAACAGCAATGAGCACCGTGAAAACATCCTGAGATCAGACTTTTGTGAGATCGGCATGGGCTACTACTACGACGCCGGTGACACCTATCCCGGCCAGGGGTGGGGCTACGAGCACTACTGGACGCAGGACTTTGGCAGCCGAGCCGGCGTCTACCCCGTGGTCATCAACAGCGAGGCCTATTCTACCACCAGCCGCAACGTGCAGCTCTACGTCTACGGCCCCGGCGACGCGACGCAAATGCAATTTCGCAACGAGGGTGGTGACTGGTCTGGTTGGGAGAGTTATAGCACAGACAAGGAGTGGATGCTGGCTGCAGGCAGCACCATCACCCGAACCGTCTATGCCCAGGTGAGCAACGGTTCGCAGACTTTTGAGGCCAGTGACTACATTTACTATTTTGGCGCTAACCCTCTTCTCTCCATCAGCCCGGCCTCGGCCGCCTTTCTCACCAAACAGGAAAGTGGCACCTGCATTCCCCCGAGGCAGGTTATCCAAATATCCGACGGCAGCGGCGGCACGCTGGACTGGACGCTCAACGGGAGCAGCGAATGGGCCAATATTGTAACGGGCACAAAGACCATTACCCTTACCTGCATGGCCGATGTAGTGGATGATTACCCCATCAGCAAGCGAACTGACACCATTACCATCACGGCAAAAGACGCGCTGAACAGTCCTCAGAATGTCCCGCTGACACTCGTCGTGGCCCAGGAAATACACAGCATCTACTTGCCATCGGTGACGCGGAATTACGGCAGTCCATGATCTCTGCAGCACCCTTGCAAAGGTTGCAAAAGGCACTCTCAATGGGACACTTGCTGGTTATCGAAGGCGCGTTTGTCTACAAGTCTTTCACCTAACCTTCGCAAGGGTTTGGATTTACTCGGAACTTACTGGCATCAAGCGGAAAATATGGTATAATAGATTTGGGAGGTACAAGGATTCCGATATGTCCAGGTTCAAACGATCCAGAACAAGCCGGCCAGTTTGGCTGATCACAATCGTGCTGCTCGCCGGCCTCCTGCCGCCATCAGGCGGCGTCCGCGCCGGCCGGCCCCGGCCAACGCCAACACCCACCCGCGCGCCGTTTGCCCACGGGGTGAGCTTCCTGGCCCCCGACGGACAGGTTGGCACGACGTACCGGGGCGCACAGGACAGCGCCAGCGCCCTGGCCACTGCCGATCCCGCCGAGCTGGCCGCCGAGGCCCTGGCTCGCGTCAACGATGCCCGCCATGCGGCCGGCCTGCCGCCACTTCTGTCCAGTGAGGCCCTGACCGCAGCGGCCAGCGAACACGCCGGCGACCTCCAATCCAGCGGAACTTTTCGACACCGGGGCAGCAACGGAAGCTGGCCCGCCGACCGCGCCGCCCGCCACGGTCACCCGACCACCTGCCTGGGCGAAAACCTGGCCGTGGGCCACGTCACAGCCCAGGCAACCGTAGACGCCTGGCTGGCCGACGACGGTAGCCAGGCCAACCTCCTCGATCCCCGCTTCACGCACGCTGGCCTGGCCCTCGCCCACAACGGCCCCTGGCACAACTACTGGGTGTTGATACTGGGCGACTCACCGGCTTACCGGCCGGGACGGGTGCTGGTGCGCTTTCAACCATCTGTTGCCGCTGCCAGCGTCCAGAAGGCCATGGCGGAGGTGAACGCCACCTCGCTAGGCAGGATTGGCAGTCTCGACGTTGAGCGGCTGGCCATCCCCCTGGGGCAGGAGGCTGCCGTGGTCGCCGCCTTGCAGCAGAACCCAACCGTCGCCTTTGCCGAACCGGACTACCGGGTGCACGCGGCTGTGGAGCCGGACGATCCTTACTACGCCGGCCGGTGGTGGTGGGAAAACATCCAGGCCGCCGATGCATGGAACATAATCACCGGCAGCAACTCGGTGACCATCGCCGTGATAGACACCGGTGTCGACCTGGATCACCCCGACCTGGCGGCCAAGATCGTGCCCGGCAAGGACTTTGTCAACGGAGACGGAGACAGCGACGCGGACGACGACCACGGTCACGGCACCCACGTGGCGGGCATCGCCGCCGCTGTGACGAACAATGGCATCGGCGTGGCCGGTCTCTCATGGGAGGCGTGCATCATGCCGGTGAAGGTACTGGATAGTGACGGAAACGGTTGGATTTCCGACGTGGCCGAAGGCATAAGTTACGCCGCCGACAACGGCGCAAAGGTCATCAACCTGAGCCTGGGAGCGCCGACTTACGACGGCACGATGGCAGCGGCCACGGATTACGCCCACGGTGAAGGCGTTTTCATTGCCGCCGCTGCTGGCAACGACGGCAAGAACCAACTCCTCTACCCCGCTGCCAACGAGCACGTCGTCGGCGTGGCAGCTACAACCAGCAGCGACACACGCGCTTCCTTTTCCAACTATGGCCCTCACGTGGACGTCGCCGCCCCTGGTCTCAGCATTTACAGTACTGGTTGGACTGGGGACACGAGGTCAAATTGCATCAGCCGGTACTGTTACAAAAGTGGCACCTCTATGGCCACGCCATTCGTGTCCGGCCTGGCAGCGCTCGTTCTATCAATGAACAGTGACCTGTCGCCCGACGAGGTGGAAACGATCATCGAGCAAACCGCCGACGACCTGGGCGCTCCCGGCCGCGACGACAAGTACGGCTGGGGGCGGGTCAACGCCTACCAGGCAGTTCTTCTTGCCTCCTCCCACGCGCTGGAAGGCGCCGTCTACGACCTGGAGGGCCACGGCGTGGCCGGCGTCTCGCTCACCATCGCCGGCAGCCAGACTTTCACGGCCACCACCGGCGGCGACGGGCATTTCAGCCGGACCGGTCTGCCGCAGGGCACCTACGTGGTGACGCCCGCTCTGGCCAACCTGACCTTCTCCCCACTCACCCGCACCGTCGTCATCTCTGGCACCGATCTGACCGGCATCACCTACACCGCCCAGGTCTCCGGGATCTTTGCCATCAGCGGCACGGTTCGCACTGTTTGGGGCGACGGTTTGCCCGACGTGCAGATCGTCACCGCCAGCGATTACTCTTCGACAGGCTCAGGGCATGGCCTATGCCTGCCCACCCAGACCGATGCCCACGGCCACTTTACGCAAACCGGCCTCATCAGCGGCACTTATGTCCTCACGCCCACGTTGAGCGGCGCGACCTTTGAACCGCCCACCCGTACCGTCGTCATCACCAATGCCAACGGGAGCGGCGTGGATTTCACGCGGAACGACTTTCGGGTCCACCTGGCGGCAGTGTTTCACAACTTTAGCACCACGGTTTTCCCCGACGACCCCTACTTTGAAAACGGCACGCAATGGGGACTGCACAACACCGGCCAGTCTGGCGGCACTGACGACGCCGACATTGACGCGCCGGAGGCCTGGGGCCTCAGCACCGGTGACAGCAGCGTCATCGTCGCCATTGTGGATTCCGGCGTAGACCTGGATCACCCCGAGTTCAGCGGGCGGCTTACAGATGGCTGGGATTTTGTCAATGGCGATGGCGATCCAGATGACGACGAAGGCCACGGCAGCCACGTAACAGGCATCGCCGCTGCTACGGGGGACAACAGCATCGGCGTGGCCGGCGTGGCCTGGGGCGTGCGCATCATGCCGCTGAAGGTGTTGCATAGCGACGGCAGTGGCTATGACTACGACGTAGCCCAGGGAATTCGCTACGCCGCCGATCACGGGGCAAAAGTCATCAACCTGAGCCTGAGCGGGCCGGGCGAGAGCAGCACTTTGCAGAGCGCCGTGGACTATGCCTATGCCAAAGGAGTACTCGTCGTGGCGGCTGCTGGCAACTGCCGGACGGGGTGTTGGATAGATGAGAAATACTATGTCAACCCACCGAGCTATCCGGCAGCCAGTGCCCATACCCTGGGGGTCGCCGCTACAACCAACACAGACACCTACTCCTCTTTCTCCAACTATGGGCCTTACGTGGACGTCGCCGCACCTGGCTCGTCCATCCACAGCACCTTGCCCGGCAGCTATGGTTACGAGAGCGGTACCAGCATGGCCACCCCTTTTGTCGCCGGGCTGGCGGGGCTGATCTACTCCAGGTACCCCAGCTACACCCCCGACCAGGTGGCCCAGGCCATCGTCCACAACGCCGACGACCTGGGTACGCCCGGTCGGGATGACACCTACGGTTGTGGCCGGATCAACGCCTATCGCTCGCTGGCCAACGGCGCGGTGAGCAGCGGCTGCGCCGGCTGGAGTGGCCTGTCCGTCGAAAGCACCTATGCGCCGGCCGCTCCGTCCGCCGGGGCCGAGTTCCGGCCCGGCGCGCTGCTGATCAAGTTCCAGGACGCCGCCACGCTGGCCGAGCGCGAGGACGTCCTGGCCGCCCACGGCCTGACTAGCCTGGACGCCATCGAGGGGCTGGACATCCACCTGGTCGCTGTGCCAGAGGGCCAGGAGTTGGCCCTCGTGGAGAGGCTCAACGCCAACCCGGTGGTCGCCTACGCCGAGCCGGACTACAAGGTCTATGCCCTGCCGCTGTGGCCCAGGCCACCGGCCTCCAGGCAGGGAGAACCCACCATCCAGTAGCCATCTATGAACCCACCAACCAACCTGCCAACTTTCCCTGACACTGCCGAGGTCGCCCCCGGCGGCCGCCTCCACCTCGCCGGCCTGGACGCCGTCACCCTGGCCGCCGAATTTGGCACACCGCTCTACGTCTATGACGAGAAGACCATCCGCGCTCGCTGCCGCGCCTACCACGACGCGCTGGCCACCCACTACCCTGCCCCTGCCAAGGCCGCTTACGCCGCCAAAGCCTTCCTCTGCGCAGCCATGGCCCAACTCGCCACCGAAGAAGACCTGGGCCTCGACGTCGTCTCCGGCGGCGAGTTGCACGTGGCGCTGCGGGCCGGATTCCCGGCCGCGCGGACCCACTTTCACGGCAACAACAAATCGCCCGCCGAACTCGCTTTCGCGCTGGAGGCCGGCGTGGGCCGGATAGTCGTGGATAACTTTTACGAGTTGGAGGCGCTCGCCCACCTGGCCGCCGGATGCGGCGTCGTGGCTGCCATCTGGCTGCGCCTCTCGCCCGGCGTAGACGCGCACACCCACGCCTACCGCAAAACCGGCCTGCTCGACTCCAAGTTTGGCTTTCCCCTGGCCACCGGTGACGCGGCCCGCGCCGCACAGCAGGCTTTGACCAGCCCTCACCTGGCGCTGACCGGCCTGCACGCTCACGCTGGCTCACAGATTTTCGAGACCGCGCCGTTCCTCCAGACGGTAGAAGCGCTGTTGGATTTCGCCGCCGAGACGCGGCGTCACGGCTTTGAACTGCGCGAACTGAGTCCCGGCGGCGGCCTGGGCGTGCGTTATGTCGAATCCGATCCGCCCGCCACAATCGAGTCCTACGTGCGGGCGGTGAGCCGCGCCGTCGTGGAAGGCTGCAAAGCGCGGGGGCTGTCGCTGCCCCGGCTGGTGCTGGAGCCGGTCCGGAGCATCGTCGGCCCGGCGGGCGTGGCGTTGTACGCCGTCGGGGCGCGCAAAGAGATCCCCGGCCTGCGTACCTACCTCAGCGTAGACGGTGGCATGGCCGACAACCCCCGCCCCGCCCTCTATGGCGCTCGATACACGGCAGTCCTGGCGAACAAGGCGAATCTGCGGCCCACGGAGACGGTCACAGTTGCCGGCAAATTTTGCGAAAGCGGCGACGTCCTCATCCGCGACCTCTGCCTACCCCGCGCCGAACCGGGCGACCTGCTGGCCGTGCCGGTCAGCGGAGCCTACAACCTGTCCATGAGCAGCAACTACAACATGTCTCCCCGCCCCGCCGCCGTGCTGGCCCGCGACGGCCAGGCCCGCCTCATCATCCGCCGCGAGACCTACGACGACCTGACCCGTCGTGACATACCACTGTGGGAGGGCACGGATAAGCGATGATAGCTTTTACTGCCATCGGACTGGGGGAAGTGCTGTGGGATTTGCTGCCGGGAGGCAGGCAACTGGGCGGTGCGCCGGCCAATTTTGCCTGCCACGCCGCTGCTCTGGGCAACCGTGGGATCGTCGCCAGTCGCGTCGGCACCGACCCGCTGGGTGACGAGGTGTGTACCCGCCTGGCCGCCCGGGGCCTGACGACGCGTTACATCCAGCGCGATACTACCTACCCCACCGGCACTGTCCATGTGCATGTGGACGCCGGCGGCCAGCCCGATTTTACCATCACCGAGGACGTTGCCTGGGATGCCCTGGCCTGGACACCAGAATGGGCAACCCTGGCCGCCGAGGCCGATGCCGTCTGCTTTGGCTCGCTGGCCCAGCGGAAAGCGACCTCGCGGGAGACGATCCACCGCTTCTTGCGGGCCACCCGTCCCCAAGCTGTGCGATTTTTCGACGTTAACCTGCGTCAAGAATACTACTACCCAGATGTGATGGACGTTTCGCTCCGCCGGACGACAATCGTCAAGCTCAACGACGCGGAACTGCCCCGCGTGGCACGGCTCCTGGGCCTGGAGGCCGGAGAGGACGAGGGTGACGAAGCCACGGCCCGCCGTCTGCTCCAAGCCTACGACCTGGCGTTGGTCTGCGTGACACGGGGCGCGCGTGGCAGCCTGCTGGTCACCGACGTGGAAGCCGTCGCGCACCCTGGCTACCCGGTGCAAGTCGCTGACACGGTAGGCGCTGGCGATGCCTTTGCCGCGGCGGTAGTCCATCACTGGCTGCGCGGCGCCTCGCTGGAAGCGATCAGTGACTTTGCCAACCGCCTGGGGGCCTACGTCGCCACGCAGGCCGGCGCCACGCCGCCGCTGCCGCCCGACGTGCGCCGACAGGTCCTCCATCCAGCCACGCAACCTGCAGCACGGCACACGGGACATATACAGGGAGCCGTCCAACTCGCCTCCAACTCAAATGATTTCCCCCATCCTCTTTGCTACGGCCAACCCTGGCAAGAAACGACTCTTGCGACTCTTGCGCTCCGAGTAGACAAAAAGGCACGCTTGCGTTATAATTGTCCTTGAGGACACAGAGGGATCTCGATGGAGACGCGCAACGGGATAAAGCGCCATCAGGCTTTCTGGAGTTCGCCGGCTCCGGTGATCGCCGCCTGTCTGCTGGCCTTCGTGCTCCGCCTGTATCGCCTGCACGAACCGGCGCTGCGCTGGGACGAGGGGTGGACAATTGCCCACGGCCACCTGCCCTGGCGCGAGTTGATCCGCGTCGCTGCGCTGGAATGGCATCCTCCCCTGTTCTACGCTCTGTTCAAATTTTGGCTGTCCCTCGCCGGGCAGATCAGCTACACAGTTCGGTTTCTGGCCGTCCTGGCCGGCGTGCTGACCGTTCCTCTGGCCTACGTCACCGCGCAAGCCTGGGTGCGGAAGCGTTGCCTGGCCTTGCTGGCCGCGTTCTACGCCGCGGCCGCACCGCTGCTGGTCTACTATGGCCAGGTGAACCGGATGTACGCCTGGACGCCGGTGGGCACGTTGCTGGCGACCTGGGCGCTCCTGCGGGCCACAGAGACCCCGCGCCGGCAACTCCGGTGGGCCATCGCCTCCGGCCTGGCGACGGCGTTTGCTCTTTACCTGCTCTATTACGCGATCTGGCCTGTGGTCGCACTGTACGCCTTTATTCTGGTCGTTCGACGCCGCCAATGGAGGACGGCGGTCGTCTCTGGACTCGTTGCACTGCTCGCTTATGCACCCTGGCTGGCCTACGCTGCCAGCACCATCCAGAGCCGCGTTTACCCGGCGGAAACGCTGTCGCAGTCGCTGAGTCAGACCTGGCAACTCGTCGGCCCGTCGGTTTACGGTCTGGTCTTTGCCTTTGGGCGCGGCTGGGTGGCTGTGTGGCTCACGGGGGCCGTTCTGCTGGTGGGATTGCTGCTCACCCCGCCACGCGAGTGGAGGCCGTTGCTCCTACCGGCGATGGCAACTGGCATGGCCATCGTGGGTGTCTCCTACGGTGCTCAGGCCGTTCGCTTCTTCGCCGTGCGGCATCTTGTCCCGACGGCGCCGTTCCTTGGGCTGGCGCTGGCGTGGGCGCTGGATCGGCTGTTCACGCGCTGGAAACCGCTGCTGCTGGTGGCTGCGGCCGCGCTGGTCATAACCTTCTGGCCCACCAGCTCGACGTTCGTCTATGCCAAGACGCTGGAAGTGGTTGACCCATTCGACCCGGCCGCGGACTGGAACTATCTCGCGCTACAAGCCTTGCCCGGCGATCTGGTCTTTTTCAACAACCTGGCCAAGGCCGGCTGGTACGAACACGCCCGCGCCGGACAGGGTGCGCCATGGTCGTATGCCCTGCGCTGGGAGCCTATCATTGAGCCAATAGACTCGGTCATCGCGCCCCGCATTGAGGCTGCGATGAAGCGGCATACCCGGCTCTGGTTCGTGCTGTACAAGGGCGCGACCGGCGCCAACAACGACCTCCGCGCCTGGCTGCGATCTCACGACAGCCTATACCCCATGTGGGAAGGCTGGACGAGCGATACACTCTTTCTCGGCTACGTCGTGCCCCACGGACCACTGGTCGACTCGCCGGTCAGGGCGACGTTCGCCGATCAGCCGATCCAACTGGCAGCGGCGCGTTTCACCAGCCACGCGCCACCCGGCGGCGGCGTAGCGGTAGAACTGACGTGGCAGGTCCACGGACAGATCACGGCTGACGAAAAGGTGTTCGTGCACCTGGTCTCCGCCGGGGGGCAGCCGGTGGCCCAGCACGATGCCCGTCCCGCTGGCGAAGGCCGCCCGACCCAGACCCTCTCGCCGGGCGAGGTCATCGTGGATCGACATGGCGTCGGCCTGCCAGCGGAGGCGCATGGCCGGCTGGCCATCCGCGTGGGGCTGTACGACGCCATCACGGGCGACCGGCTGCGGCTCGACGACGGCAGCGAGTTTGTGACGCTTGGCAGCGTGGACGTGCGGGCTGATGATTCTCCTTGAGGATTCTTAGAAGAGTTCTCTCGGAAAGTTGGGCGGGGAGCCTTTTAGCGGGTAGCAGGCCAATCGCATCGGCCGTCTTGGGCCGAACAACGCCCAACACGGTTGGGCTACTACCCTTTTCCGAGAAGTCTCAGAAGTCAAAAGAGGTGAAGGAGCAGGTAGCAGGCCAATCGCATCGGCCGTCTTGGGCCGAACAACGCCCAACACGGTTG
>CAYNKW010000017.1:11481-16257 GCA_964397845.1 uncultured Anaerolineae bacterium | reverse complement strand
GCCGTCTTGGGCCGAACAACGCCCAACACGGTTGGGCTACTACCCTTTTCCGAGAGGTCTCAGAAGTCAAACGAGGTGAAGGATGAGGGGTCTCATTGGCAAGACTATCGGACAATTTCAGGTCGTGGAACACCTGGGCAAAGGCGGCATGGCCGAGGTTTACAAAGCCTACCAGCCGGCACTGGACCGCTACGTGGCCATCAAAATCCTGCATCCCTTCGTCGCCACCGACGAGCTATTCCTGGACCGCTTTCAGCGCGAAGCTCGCTCCGCGGCCACCCTGCGCCACCAACACATCGTCCAGATCATTGACTTTGGCAACGAGGGCAAGACCTATTACATGGTCATGGAGTTCATTGACGGCCAGACTCTCAAGCACAAGCTCAATGCACTGCGTGCCGAGGGCCAGGTCATGTCTATTGAGGAGGCGACCAGAATAATCGATCAGATGGCACAAGCCCTGGACTATGCTCACCAGCGGGGCCTTATCCACCGTGACGTCAAACCGGCCAACATCCTTCTCACTTCCGAAGGCGACGCCGTCCTTTCCGACTTTGGTATCGCCCGCATGGTCGAATCTACCCGCCAGACGATGACCGGCGTCGTTGGCACGCCGGAGTATATGTCGCCGGAGCAGGGCCAGGGAAAGGAGTTGGACTCCCGCTCCGATATCTATGCGCTGGGCGTGGTGCTGTACGAAATGCTAACCGGCCAGATGCCTTATCAGGCCGACACGCCCCTGGCCGTCATCTTTAAACACGTCCGCGATCCGCTGCCCTTGTCTCACCTGGTCAATCCCGACATCCCGGAAGCGGTGGAGCGCGCCATTCTGAAGGCCCTGGCCAAGTCGCCCGATGGCCGCTACGGATCGGCCGGAGAGATGGCTGCCGCGCTAGGGCGAGCCGTCCTTGACCAGGCCCCACCGGAGATCTACGCGCGGCCGAAGGAAGTGGTCCCCCCGCCGAAAGAACCCCTTCCCCCGCCACCAGAGACCGCGGTCCAACCAAAGCCCCGCCGCGCGTGGGGACGGATAGCCACCATTGTCATTTTGCTGCTCTTGCTGGGCGGACTGGTCACCGCCGGTGTCATCTTTGGCCCCCCGTTGCTGTCCAGGACAGGCCAAAAGACGCCAACGCCCACGGAGCGAACGGCGACCATCGCCGAAGCCGACCCAGGCGTGGAGGCCCGCACCCGCAGCGACGGAGAGTGGACCCGTGCCCGTGCAGGCATGACGCTGCAAAGCGGCAGCGCCGTCCGCGCTCCGGCCGAGGCCTCTGCCCGCATCAGATTCGAGGAAGCCATATTGCGACTGGCGCCCGAGTCTGAATTGAGCATTTATCAGATTCTCCTGCAAAGCAAAGCACGCATCGTGCACCTCACCGTGGTTCGTGGTCGCGTCTGGATTCAACTCAACAGCGACTCCCAGTTCAGCGTCGCCCTGCCAGAGGGCGAGGTGGCGCTGCAAGAAGGGCGCTGTAGCATACGCGTGGCCAACGATGGCAGCGGGCTGGTGTCCGTGGACGATGGACGCACCACGGTGAGCGCCGGTCCGTCCGCCATTGCGCTGGAAAACGAACAGGAAATCGCCATCAGCGCCACTGGCGACGTGGTCAACCTGGGCGGTATCAGCGAAGCGGAACGTGCTTTATGGCAGAAATACGCTGTCGGCGCGGAGCTTGTGCTGGCGGCCCCCACCGCCACGCCGATGGCGACCGCCACGCCTACCGACACACCCACGCCGACCGCTACGCCGACGGCGACAGCGACGCCCACCAGCACCGCCACGCCCACCAGTGCCCCCACGCCCACCGCCACGTCCACCGCCACACCGACCTCGAGGCCCACGGACACGCCAACACCCACCGATACACCGACCGCTGCCCCCACGCCTACCGATACGCTCGCCCCGACGTCTACTCCGAGGCCAACACACACACCTACCTTCACACCGACGCCAACACCTATCCCCACCTACGAACCCCTGGGCACCTTTTATTGGGACTATCACACTTCAGAAGTCGGGGACGGCCAGCATTGGCAGGTGTACGTCTACCTGCACATCACGGGCGGCGATGGCAACTATACCTTCTATGACGGCGAAGAGAACTACACGAACAACACACCACTGCCCGGTCCCGAGTTCACCCTCACCTATGGCTGTGGGTACCCCATGATGGGCAAGTTCATCGTCGTCTCGGGCGACGGCCAGCGAACACAAAAAGATTACTATTTCCAGGACGTGCCCTGCACGCCACCATAACAGCGAGAGATCGTCATGGAAGACCCCTGGATCGGCAAGACCATTAGCCATTACCAGATCATCGAACACCTGGGCAGAGGCGGCATGGCCGAGGTGTACAAGGCCTACCAGCCGGCACTGGACCGCTACGTGGCCATCAAAATCCTGCACCCCTTCGTGGCCAGCGACGAGACGTTCCTGGCCCGCTTTGAGCGCGAAGGGCGCGCCGTGGCCGCTCTCCGCCACGCTAACATTGTCCGCGTCTTTGACTTTGGCCACAAAGACGAGACCTATTACATGGTGATGGAATTCGTAGACGGTCAAACGCTGAAGCAGCGCCTCGGCCAGTTCCGCGCCGCCGGCCAGACCATGTCCCTGGTCGAGACGACTAGAATCATCGTCCAGACTGCTCTAGCCCTTCACCACGCCCACCAGCGCGGCCTGATCCACCGCGACGTCAAGCCGGCCAACATCCTCCTCACTTCCGGGGGCGACGTTGTTCTCTCCGACTTTGGCATCGCCCGCATGGTAGAATCCACCCGCTATACCATGACCGGCGTCATCGGTACGCCCGATTACATGTCGCCCGAGCAAGGACAGGGAATAAAGATAGACCACCGCACCGACATCTACTCGCTGGGCATTGTGCTCTACGAATGTTTCACCGGGCGCACGCCATTCAGCGCCGACACGCCCCTGGCCGTCATCTTTAAGCACGTCCAAGACCCCCTCCCCCTGCCGCGCGGCATCAACCCCAACATCACTGAAGCCATGGAGCGCGTGGTGCTCAAGTCGCTGGCCAAAAGCCCGGAAGACCGGTTTGAGGAGGCCAAGGATATGGCCGACGCCCTGGAAGCGGCGCAGCGGGGCGACGACACCCTGGCCGGCGAGGCAGAAGCCCTCAGTGAGCTGTTTGCCGACCTGGGCCTGGAGATGCCCCAGGAACTCGCCGTCCTCCAGGAGGAGACCGATGTTTCCCTCCCGGACACGGCGGCCGCCCCACCTGTCACCTTGCCTGAAAAAGTCGCTCTTCCTCGACCTCAACGACGACGAGCTATGCCCATACTTCTTGCCGTTGGTGTCGTGGCAATCGTTCTGGCTCTGGCCGGTGCTGCGTTCCTGTTCCTGCGCCCCACCCCTGAGCCCCCTTTACAAGGACCGGAACGCGGCGTGACGGTGGCCGAGGCTTTGGGTGATGTGCGGAGCCGCGACCGGCAAGACGCGGCTCTCACGTCCGCCAGCGAGGGAAAAGTACTCAAAAGCGGCAGTGAGGTGCAAACCGGCTCGGAAAGCAGCGGCAGAATCGCCCTGGACGAAGCGACCATCCGCCTGGACGCAGACACCCAGTTGAAAGTTAACGCCGTTGCCCTTAAACAGGATGACCGGACAGCTCACTTTCGCCTGTTGTTAGGCCGACTATGGGTGTGCCTGGACGACGACAGCGATTTCCAGATCGAGACACCTGCTGGAGCCGTGGTCCCTGCCCGGGGTCGCTTCAGCCTGCAGGTGAGCCAGGATGGGCAGATCCTCATCTCCGTCAAAGAAGGTCAGGTCAGGCTGTTCCATGGTGAGGGAGAGGAGAAACACGAGACCATCGTGACTGCTGGCTATCAACTGTCCGTGCCCGATGGAGGCCAACCTGGCCCACTCCAACCCATGTCGGCGGAAGAGGCCAACCTGTGGGGCCTCATGGCCATTGGCGACGACCTGAAACTAGCTACCCCCACGCCGGCCAACACAGCCACGCCGACCAATACTGCCACGCCGACCAACACACCCACGGCAGCGCCCACGCCGACCGACACACCCACCGCCACACCGACCAACACCCCCACACCTACCGACACGGCTACCGCCACGCCGACCAGCACGCCCACTGAGACGCCCATGCCTACCGGCACACCGACCGCCACACCGACCAACACCCCCATACCCACAGCAACCCCCACCCGCCGTCCGCCCACGGCCACCCCGAGGCCCACCTTCACGCCCACCCCCACCGAGACGGTGGAGATGATACCGCTGGATTTCAACTGGCATCCCGACGAGAACACATTGTATATTGAGCAACACCCCGGCTATGAGGACTGGATCGTCACTGTTGTAATCGAGCCGTGGGGTGGGGATGGGAATTACACGTATAATTGGAACAGGGAAAGAGAAGTTGAGCAGCGATTCGAGGTCCGCGCGCGCTCTTGCGCCCCCGTAGCGGGCGGGCTTATCGTCACGTCAGGGGATGGTCAAGTCAAGGAAAAACCGGTGTGGATCGATCCACTCTACTGCCCGACGCCCACGCCATGATTTCAAGCGGCAGGTATTGTAGGTCAGAATGGTATTCCGACCAGGCGACGGATTACCAATCCGTCCTACAGCCAAAATGGAACATACTCATTTCAAACCCAGTTGATTGAAAAGGGGGAAGAGTCATGCAAAAGTTAGGCAGAATTATGGGTTACTTGTTCGTCATCCTTCTCATCCTCGTCCTCGTCGCCGGCAGCGGGGCATACCTGTTCGTGCGCCGCAGCTTCCCTGTTGTC
>CAYNKW010000017.1:0-11381 GCA_964397845.1 uncultured Anaerolineae bacterium | reverse complement strand
CCTCGTCGCCGGCAGCGGGGCATACCTGTTCGTGCGCCGCAGCTTCCCTGTTGTCAGCGGCACCATCCAGGTGACTGGCCTACAAGCACCGGTCACCGTCATCCGCGACCGATGGGGCGTGCCCCACATCTACGCCGAGAATCACCACGACCTGTTCTTTGCCCAGGGCTACGTTCACGCCCAGGACCGGCTGTGGCAGATGGAACTCGGTCGCCGCCTTGGCAGCGGCACCCTCTCCGAGGTGATAGGCGGCGTGACGCTCGACACCGACAAGTTTATGCGCACCATTGGCCTGCGCCGCGCCGCCGAAAAGGACTGGGAGATCCTGGACGCGGAAGCGCGCCCGCTTCTCCAGGATTACGCCGACGGCGTCAACGCCTTCATTGAAGGCCACCGCGACCGGCTGCCCCTCGAGTTCACCGTGTTGGGCTTTGAGCCACAACCGTGGACGCCGCTGGACACCCTGACCTGGGGCAAGGTGATGAGCTGGAACCTGGGCCGCAACTGGAAGGCCGATCTGCTGCGGGCCAAGCTTATCAGCCACCTCGACGAAGAAAAGGCTCAAGACCTGCTGCCGCCCTACCCGGACGAGGGCCCTTTCATCATCCCGCCGGAGGCCCGCAGCTACGCCAGCCTGGGCGACCCCTCGCTGGCCAGTTGCGACCCCATCGCCCAATGGCTGGGCGCGAATGGCCCTGGCCTCGGCAGCAACAACTGGGTGGTGGACGGCAGCCAGACCGCCAGCGGCAAGCCGTTGCTGGCCAACGACCCCCACCTGGGCATCCAGTTGCCCTCCATCTGGTACGAGATGGGACTGCACGGCGGTGATTTTAACGTGGTGGGCGCCACCTTTCCCGGCGTGCCGGCCGTCGTCATCGGCCACAACGACCGCATCGCCTGGGGTGTCACCAACCTCGAAGCCGACGTGCAAGACCTCTACCTGGAAAAGGTCAACCCCGAGAATGTCACGCAGTACGAGTTCATGGGCCAATGGGAAGACATGGTGATCGTCAAGGAGGAGATCAAGGTCAAGAGCCAGGAATCCGTCATCCTGGAGGTACACCTTACACGGCACGGGCCGTTGCTCAACGACGTGGTAGGGGGATTGGAGCAACCCACTGCCCTCCGCTGGACGGCCCTGGATGCGACGCACCTCACCACCAGCCTGGCGCGCCTCAACGTCGCCAGCGATTGGGAGTCGTTCCATGACGCGCTGCGCTACTGGGACGCGCCCTCGCAGAACTTTGTCTACGCCGACGTGGACGGCAACATCGGCTACCAGGCCCCCGGCAGAATTCCCATCCGCGCCAAAGGAGATGGCACAGTACCGGTGCCCGGCTGGAGCGGCGAGTACGAGTGGACTGGCTACATCCCCTTCGACGAGTTGCCCTTCGTTTACAACCCGCCCACCCACTTTGTCGTCACGGCCAACAACAAAGTCGTGCCCGACGACTATCCTTACTTACTCTCCTCGCAATGGCCGGTCGGCTACCGCGCGCAGCGCATCACAGACCTGCTGACAGCCAAAGCGGCCAGCGGCCGCCTCACCGCCGACGACTTTCGCGACATCCAGGCCGACGTCTACTCGCTGCCCGGCGAGTTCCTGACTCCTTACCTTCTGGAGACCACACCTGAAGGCGAGCTTCAAGAGCGAGCGCTGGAGCAAGTGCGCGAGTGGGATTACATCAACGGCGCCGAAAGCCCTGGCGCGGCCATCCTGGCCGTCTTTCATCAGGAACTCCCCCGGGCTATCCTTGCCGACGAACTGGGTGACGAACTCTATGATGACTATGGCAGCCATCCTCGCGCAATAGAAGCCATCCTGACCGAGGCCAACAACCCCTGGCTGGACGACGTAACGACGCCGGCCGTGGAAACCCGCCAGGAGATCGTCCAGCGGGCCTTTGCAGAGACGGTGAACCGCCTGAGCGACTTGTTGGGCGACAGGCCGGAAAAGTGGGCCTGGGGGCGGCTGCACACGGCCACCTTTGTCAACAACCCCCTGGGCCTCAGCGGCATCGGCCTGCTGGAACGACTGGTGAACAAGGGGCCGTTCCCCATGGGCGGCTCCGGCTACACGGTCAATGCTGCCGGTCACTACCGCAACTTTGATCAAGGTACGGTGGCCTCCTATCGCCAGATCGTGGACCTGAGCGACTGGGGCAACTGCCGCTCGCAGCACACTACCGGCCAATCCGGCCAGCCGATGCACAAGCACTATGCCGACATGATCCAGTCCTGGCGCGCAGTGGAACACCACCCCATGCTGTTCGACCGCGCACAGATCGAGGCGGAGCAAGAGGGGACGCTCATTTTGCAGCCGGCTAACCGGTAACCGCAGGGCGGACGGTTGGACGAAAGGAGAGACCGCCAGTTTGCTTTCATAAAGAGAAACTGTCAGATAACACTGGCCGGGCGCAGAGCACCCGGGCAGTGCTATTTATACAGTGCTCCCCACGCAAGTTCCAGGCCGATTACGCCTGACAAAGTTCAACGTCTGTCTGCGCGCCTGGCCCGCATCGAACAAACCGTGAACGCGGTGATGTCCTGAGAGTCTGGTGTTTCCGCATCCAAAGGCGGTAGCTCATCCAGGCTCCGCAGGCCAAACTGCTGCAGAAACTCGAACGTCGTGCCGTAGAGAATGGGCCGGCCCACCTGCTCCAGCCGCCCCACTCCCTCGACGAGTCCCCGGCCCACCAGCGTGCGCAACACACTGTCAGAGTTCACGCCCCGGATTGCCTCAACCTGGGCGCGGGTGACCGGCTGCTGGTAGGCGACGATGGATAGCGCTTCCAGCGCCGCCTGGGAGAGCGGCCGGCTCAATTCCAGGCCCAGGAAACGCTGGATGTGAGGCGCGGCCTCCGGGGCGGTGACCAACTGCACGCGATCCCCCTTGTGCTGCAGCCGCAGCCCGCGCTCTTCTCGCACGTATGCCTCATCCAGCGCCGACAGCGCCTCTTCGATGGCCGTCTTTTCCGTCTCCAAAGCGTTTGCCAGTTGCCTGGCCGTCACCGGCTGGTCGGCCACGAAAAGCAAACTCTCTATCAATGCCTGTAATTCCATTGCATCTGCCTCTGAGAATAAGAACGAAACCTCCCCAGCTATTATAACACCAGCAGAGCTTTATAGCAAAGAGCCGCATTCTTCATTTCTTCATTCTTCATTTCCTCATTCCTGCCCTTGCTTTCTTGCTTATTCTGTGCGATAATAAGGCTACTTTGTACGGGGGGGGAACAAGACTGCCACATGACCACCATCTACTCCATCGGTCATAGCAACCACGAAATCTCTGCCTTCATTGCCCTATTGCGCCAACACGACATCGCGCTGCTGGCCGACGTGCGCAGCCAGCCCTACAGCCGCTACGCGCCCCAGTTCAACCGGGAGACCCTGGCGCGAACGCTGGAAGCCCACGGCATCGCCTACCGGCATCTGGGCGCCACTCTCGGCGGCCGGCCGCCCGGCGACGAGTTTTTACTGCCCGATGGCTCCGCGGATTATGACAAACTCCGCAACAGCGAAGGTTGCCAGCAGGCCCTCGACGAACTGATAGTCCTGGCAAGCAAACAGCCCGTTGCCATGATGTGCAGCGAGGGCGACCACCACGGCTGCCACCGCAACCTGCTCATCACTCCCGCCCTGCTGGCCCGTGCTGTCACTGTCTTGCATATTCAACCCGACGGCACGCTCATCAACGCCGCCGACGAACCACGCCAACTCAGCCTATTCTAACCACCATGATCCTGTGCACCATCGGCTACACAAAAAAATCTCTGCAAGAATTCATCACTCGTCTCCAGGACGCCAGCGTGGATGCTGTGATTGACATCCGGCTGCGCAACACCTCGCAACTGGCGGGCTTTAGCAAGCGAGACGACCTGGCGTTCCTGCTGCGGGAGGGCTTTGGCATGGCCTACGAACACCGGCCAGAGTTGGCCCCCACGCCAGAGATCCTGGCCGCCTACAAGCGAGACGGTGACTGGTCTGCTTACGAGCGCGCCTTTCTCCCCTTGTTGGAAGAGCGAGCCGCCGAGCAGGTCGGCGAGCAACTGCTGACCATCTACCAGCGCCCCAGCCTCCTCTGCGCCGAGCCCACGCCCGACCATTGCCACCGCCGCCTCGTCGCCGAATACCTGGCAGAAAAGCTGCCCGACCTTGAAATCGAGATTATTCACCTGACCTAGCCACCCAATCACCGGAGGAACCCCATGCCCGACACTGAGGTGCTTATTCTGGCCATGACCCGCATGTTGAGCGGCGTCTGCACAGCCGGCATGACCCGCCAGCCGGACGAAACCACCGGCCTGCGCTGGGTGCGCCCCGTGAAAGACTTTGGTACGCTGCTGCTGGGCGATCTCACCGACGCGCAAGGTCGTGTCATCCAGCTCTATGACGTGGTTTCCCTCTACCTGCAAAAGCCCCAGCAAGACCCGCCCCACACCGAGGACTGGCTGACCGACTTTGTGCGCCACCGGCCCCGGCTGCTGCGCCGGCTGGAAGGCGACCGCCGGGCGGACTTTTTCCGCAAATACCAGGACACGGCCCCTCACCAGGTGCTCGTCGAGCAAAACCGCTCCCTCTGCCTCATCCGGCCCGACCAGGTATGGGGCCGATTCACGCTGGATTCTTACTCCGGCAAATACGAAGCCCGCCTGGCCTTCTCCCTGGGCGACCAGGCATTCCTCGGATCGGTGAGCAAAGGTGGCTTGCCGGTTACGGACCTGAAATGGCGTGCCTTGGGTCGTGTCTGGTTGTCTGATGGCAGCTATTTCGATTTTGATAGCGACTCACTACGCGAAAGATTGGCGACCGACGAAATCTATCTCACTGTTGGCCTCAGCCGCACCTACGAGGGCCGCGTCTGGCCCCTCGTCCTGGCCATCCACACCATGCCTGATTATGTCATAGATATTGACTACGCGAAGGCCTGACTAACGTCACCAGGAGCCCCTTATGCTCAAACTGGAAGACTTTTTCCATCTGCCCCAGCTTGACACACTCGTCGAGCAACTCGTTGCCGATGGGCCAGGGTTGACCATCGTCGCCGGACTGGACCCGCGCCCCCTGGACCTACCGGCCATGAGTGACGGCTTTCTACCCAGCGGCCGGTCGGCCATCTTTCGCATCCTAATGCGCCAGATACTAGCAACCCGCCAGTCAGCGCGGGCTATCGTCGTCGCCGAGAATAGAGAGGCGGTCCGAGTCTCCAGACAACTCCAGCGACAGGTCAGACTGTCTCTGGTTCAGCCGCCCTATACCTACGCCGACCGCATTGCTGACGCCGTCCGCCAGCGGCCCGAACTGCTGGTGGTTGACCGGCTCTGCGCCGTGACTGCTCCGGCAGTGATGGAGGCAGCCCAGAGTGGTCTGCGAGTCCTGTCACAGATTGACACCATCTTTCGAGGCGCTGGCGTCGCCCGTTATCTGCTCGATTTGGGCGTACCCCGTGAGCGACTTGGCGGCCTGAGCTGGGTTGTCGCTGTGCAACGCCTGGCGACGCTCTGCCCGCGCTGTAAACGGCCGGCGCCGCCGGATGCGGCTCAACTGGCCGGGCTACGCCGTCGCTACCCCGAACTCGAAGGACAAGACGGAACCTTCTTTCAAGCAACAGGCTGCGCTGACTGCCATTATACCGGGCGTCACGGTGACGTAGCCACCTTTGACATCTTTGGCGCGGACGCCGACACCCCCGGCCTGCTCGAACAACCCAGTCTGCTGCCGCTGCACGAGTACATGCTGCGCCTGGCTGCCCTGGGGTATCTGCCCCTGGACGACGTCCTCCGGCTTGACGACGACCAACTCCGCCGCACCTACAACCTGCTGACCGCCAGCGAGAGCGCACTGGTAGACGCCAACACCGCGCTGGAGCGCAAGCTGGTCGAGCTAGAGGCCGCCAATCGGGTGCTCCAGCAACGCACAGAAGCGCTGATCTCGCTGCAGGACATCGGCCAGGCGCTGATCACTTCGGCCAGCCTGGACGATCTGGCGATCCGGGTTTGCCGTCACGCCCGCGACCTGTGTGGCGCTGACCGGGCGATTCTGTATTTCTTATGCCCAGACGGCACAGTTGAGGTACTGACTGCAAGCGGCTGGGACTCGACATTGGTGCCCCACCGGTTGGATGCGGCTCTGGTGTTCGATGCCGATGCCGACACCGGCAGCGAGCCGAAGCCTTTCGATCAATGGCCGCCGGGCATACCACCCCGCCACCCGAACGTTGAAGGCGCAGTCCTGCGAGCCGGGCTGCGCGTGCCGCTCGTCGCCCAGGACAAGCAGGTCGGGGTGATGATCGTCCACACGACTCAGAGATCACATTTCGAACCAGGCGAGGTGGCGCTGCTCCAGACCTTTGCCTACCAGGCCGCCCTTGCCCTCCAGCGTGCCGGACTGATCGAGGAGCTTCGCGAAAACATCTCTCAGCTCCGAGCCGCCCAGGCCGAGCTGGTCAAAAAAGAGCGGATGGAGCGGGAGCTAGAGCTGGCCCGGCAGGTTCAGCAGAGCGTGCTGCCGCGCATCTTTCCACTGATGCCGGGCTATACGTTCGCCGCCCGCAACGAGCCCGCCCGCCAGGTGGGGGGTGACTTTTACGACGTGATCCTGCTCGACGCCCTCTGCTTTGGCGTGGTCATCGCCGACGTGTCCGATAAAGGGATGCCAGCGGCGCTGTACATGGCGCTGACCCGCAGCCTGTTGCTGGCCGAGGCCCGCCGCGAGCGCTCGCCTCTCACGGTGCTGACCAACGTCCATCGGCTGCTGCTGGAGCTGGGCGAGCCGAACATGTTTGTGACCGTGTTCTACGGCGTCGTGGACGGGCCGGCCCGGCGGCTGACCTACGCCCGCGCCGGCCACGATCGGCCTTTACTGCTGCGTGGAGGAAACGTTCAATCCCTGGGCGGCACGGGCACCTTCCTCGGCTTTCCAGAGGTGGACGATTTGCACCTGTCGGAGGAGGAGATATACCTGGCTCCCGGCGACCGGTTGGTGATGTACACCGACGGCCTGACCGACGCTCTGGCCCCCGACGGCCGGCCCTTTGCCCTTGACCAACTGGCGTCCTTGCTCCAGTCCTACGCCGATCTGTCCCCAGACGAACTGTGCGCGGCTACCTTTGCCCACCTGGCCGCCTACCAGGGAACTGCCGGGCAGTACGATGACATGACGATGTTGATTGTAGAGGTCAAGTAATGGACATGCAAACTGATCCCCTGACTGCCTTGGATCTCACGCCCGCCAACGTTCCATCGCTATCCACGAACCTCCGCCGCAAACTCACTGACTACCTGCTGCGCTGGGGCCACTTTGACCAGGCACGCCGTTGCTTGCAGCAAACCCTGGTGACCCGGCCCGACCTGGTTTCCATCTACGACGACCTGGCCCGCGCCTACCTGGGCCTGGATCAGCCGGACCGTGCCCTGGAGATCATGCGCCGTCGAGAAGCCCTCAAGGTCTCCACCCTGTCGCGGAGGCTGGTGATCTGCACCCACGTAGCGCGGGACGACCTCGAGACAGCGCTCCAGGTGAGCGAAGCTCTGCTGGCCGACAACCCCGACAACAAACTGGCCCAGGTCATCCGGGGAGACGTGTTGGCCGAAGCCGGTCAATACGACGCCGCCAAGGCCATCCTTTGCCGTCTCGAAACGATCGACCCTGACGACGCCTCGGCTGCCTACCACCTGGCCCGCCTGGCCCACCGCCGGGGCGAGCCGGCGGCCGCCCTGGCCCACGTCCAACAAGCCGCCCAACGCTACGGCGACCGCACCCCGCCACAGGACTTTTACCGTCTCTGGGAAACCCTCCTCCGCGAAACCGACCAGCCCACCGAGGCCAATACCATCGCTGCCCGCCTCGAAACCCGCCGCGCCACCGAACTCGACGCCCTCCGCCGCGCTCTCGGCCTCCCCACCACCCACTCACCCATCCCCCCACACCCTCACACTCCCACACCCCAGCCACCCTCTCCCCAGGCTTCAACCCTTCAACCTTTAACCTTCACACCCCGTGCCGACGAGCGCGCCCGCCTCCAGGCCGCCCTCCAACAGCATTTTGGCCTCACCGCCTTCCGCCCCGGCCAGGTGGAAGCCATCGCTGGCCTGCTGCGCGGACAGAGCGTGCTGGCCGTCATGCCCACCGGCCACGGCAAGTCGCTGGTCTACCAACTGGCCGCCCAACTGCTGCCCGGCACGACCCTGGTCATCTCGCCCCTCATCGCCCTGATGAAAGACCAACTGGAAGGCCTGCCTCCGGCGATAGAGAAACGCGCCACGACTATCAACAGCACCCTCGAGATCGCCCAGATCCGGGGGCGGCTGGCGCGGGCGGCCGGCGGCGGCTACAAGTTGATCTATGCCGCGCCGGAGCGACTTCGCCAGCGACACTTCCTCCACGCCCTGGCGCAGGCCAGCATCTCGCTGCTGGTCATCGACGAAGCCCACTGCGTCAGCCTGTGGGGCCACGACTTTCGACCCGACTATCGCTTCATCGCCCGCGCGGCCCACGAACTGGGCGATCCGACGGTGCTGGCCATGACCGCCACGGCCCCGCCTGCCATCCAGGACGAGATCGTCGCCCAACTGGGCCAGATGATCCGCGTCAACGTGGACGTCCATCGCCCCAACCTGCGGCTGGAAGTGACCCGCCTGTCCAACGACGGCGAGAAGCGGCGCGCCCTGCTCAAGCTGATCGGCGAACTGGACGGCAGCGGCGTCGTCTATGCCAACAGTCGCGCCAGGTGCGAGCAACTGGCTGCCATGCTCCGCCATCGCGGCCAGGATGCCATCCACTACCACGCCGGCATGGACAAAGCGGACCGCACCGCGGCCCAGGACCGCTTCATGAGCGACCGGGCGCGGATCGTCGTGGCCACCATCGCCTTTGGCATGGGCATTGACAAGCCCGACATCCGCTTCATCGTTCACTATCACACCCCCAAATCGCTGGAAAGCTATTACCAGGAAGCAGGCCGCGCCGGGCGCGACGGCCTGCCTGCCCGCTGCGTTCTTTTCCACAGCCCCTCAGACAAGGGCAACCTTACGCGCTGGACGCATCAGGAAGCGCTGACCCTGCCCCTGCTGCGCCAGGCCTACGCCGCCATCCGCCGGAGGTTGGGCGACGAAAAGAGCGGCCAGGTGGCCTCTGATGACCTGCAACGCGACTTGCAGGCCGACGACACGCACGTCCGCGTGGCGGTCAGCTTTTTGGAGAAAGCGGGTCTGCTGCTCCGCCACTTTGACCTGCCCCGCACGGTGATGGTCACGGCCTTTCAGGAAACCGCGCCGGACGAGCGATTTGACCGTTTTGTAGCCGCCGCCCGGCTGCGGCCCGGCCAGCCACTGCCACTGAACCTGCTCCAGGCCGCCCGCCGGGCCAGGCTGAATCCCACCGAGATCGAGGCCCACCTGCTGGACTGGGAAACGCGCGGCTGGCTAGAGTATCGCGGCGTGGGACGGGACATGCTCATCGAGATGCTCCCGCCGCCACCCGACAGCGGCGTGCGCGTGGAGCGATTGCTGCAGACCTACCTGGACAACCAGGACGCCCGCCTCGCCGTGATCGTGGACTATGCCCGGACGACCGGCTGCCGCCACGGCACCATCAGCCGCTATTTTGGCGGGCGAGAGATCGTTCGCTGCGCCGCCTGCGACAACTGCGGCGCGACCGCTTTCCAAATAGACGTGCGGCGCGCTGCCCCGGCTGCCATTACGGAGCACCTGACGGAGCACCTGGGGGCGATCATCCTGCGCTGCGCGGCGCACCTCCCCTTCCCGCTGGGCAAAACCGGCCTGGCGCGGACGCTCAAGGGCCTGCCCAGTGCGCCGGTCGGCCCGGACCGCTGCCCCGAACACGGCGCGCTGCCCCACCTGACCCGCAAAGCCATCGCCGCACTGGCCCAGAAACTGACCGACGAGGGTTACCTGAAAGCCTACGTCGAACCCCGGCGGGGCTTTCGGCTACTGCGCCTGACCGACCTGGGCCACCGGGCGCTGAAAGATGAATCTTTGCTGCCTGAATGGGGCCGTCCCATGCACATCGAACCCGAAGCGCCACTCGCACCGGCGCCAGTGCCAGCGAAAGACTCACCACAGCCAGACGAAGCGCTCCTGGAACGCCTTCGCGCCTGGCGGCGCGAGCAGGCCCAGGCCCAGGGAAAGCCTGCTTATGTCATCTTTCACAACAGCGTCTTGCGGCGCATCGCCGCCGCCAAACCGTCTACCCTCGATGAACTGGATGCCATCAAGGGCATCGGCCCGGCCAAGCTGGAAAAGTATGGCCAGGCCGTGCTTGCCCTGCTGCGCGACTATGAGAACGAGAAAAGCAAAATGTAATCGTCACTACGTTGGGCTATTGGAGGAGCTATCAATGGAACAAGTCTACAAACTGCCACTCGTTCTGGAACCGCAACCCGAAGGCGGCTACACCATCACCTGTCCGTTAGTACCTGGCCTGGTCACCGAAGCCGACACCCTCGCCGAGGTGCAGGCTCATGTAGCCGACGCCCTGGCGGCGCTACTTGAACTGTACGAGGATCCGGGGAAGCCATTACCACCAGTGTTGCAGCCCCTGACCACCACGCCCGGCTCCCCGATATGGGCAGAGACGTTGATCCTGGCGAATGCACCATGAGATACCGCGAGGTCGCCCAGAAGCTGTACAAGCTCGGCTGTGAGGAGATCCATCGCCGAGGAAGGGGAACACATCGCAAGTGGCACAAAACAGGCATCACGACTATAGTAGTCACGATAGCTAGAGACCTACATACTTGAAGGAGAAGATAATGGACACAGGCGGAAAACTCCGAACGGGCATGTTTGTTGGACTTGTTGTATGTCTTGGGCTATACCATATCAGCGATCAATTCAAGGTCCAGTTCCTGCAACCTCCGGGTAGCCTTTATGACTTTATTAACTTGATTCAACTTGCTATTACAACAGCCGTTTTTTTCTTAATCGTATTCAACCGGCTCGTTGCACGGCTCATTTTCCGGGGTAATTACATAGGGGGCAAATACGAAGGTAAAGCAACCCATCACAAGAAAAACGAGAGTACCGTATCCATTGAACGATTTATAATCGCACAAAACCTATTTGAAACCACAATTTCAGGCAAGTCACTAAGGGAAAAGGATGGGACTCTCTCATCAATTTGGACAGGCCGGTTATTCAAAGTCGAAGGTAATATCCATTACTTTGGTGTTGACCTTACTGTGGAAATTGGAGAAGTGGGGGTGTTTAAGTTAGCCTTCGAGAATGGTGAAGTGCATGGCTTTTACTACCCAGGAAAGCCCGGAACGGAACATGCCTATAGTTTTTGGGCAAGAAGAGTCAAGCAAACCTGGCTTAGTATTCTAGCTGAGGCCTTGCAATGGTGATTCGAAGTTGTCCGGT
>CAYNKW010000016.1:8896-33311 GCA_964397845.1 uncultured Anaerolineae bacterium | reverse complement strand
TTTACGCCCAGGACCTGGGGGGAACTCATGCCCCACCCAAGCTGGTGACGCCGGGAGAGACACGAATCTATTTGCCGGTTGTCCTTAAAGATTAGGTAGCATCACAAAGAGCTGGCATTTTGCCGGAGTCGAGCCTTCAGGCGGGTTTTTTGAGCGTGAAAACCGGCTAAAGCCTCTACTCCAATCTGAGAGCAACACCACCGGCTAAAATGTCAAGGCTTTGTTACGCTACCAAAGATTGAGGTCCATCATGTCAGACGCTAAGGAGAGGATCATGAGACGGGTTGCCGGTAGAGTGTTGATCGCGATGGCAACGGCAGCAGTCGCTGTGCTGGCCTTGCTGTTCTTTCTCTGTGCCCTTCCTACGTCAGCCTCCCCTGGGCCCGACGTGATCGTGGAGAGCATCACCCTCGATCCCCCCATCCCGGACGCAGGACAACAGTTCACGCTGACCATTATGACCAGAAACCAGGGCGATGCTGGAACCTTGAACTTCTGGGATCACATCTACCTGGACCCTGATGACGATCCACCCGACGAAAGCACGCCCTATACTCGCCGAGAGAACAACTGGCCTATGGGGCCAGGAAATCCTTATCTAATTGAGCGCAGTGTCCCAAGTTACTCCTTCGCGATCACTGGCTGCGATCACGTGATCTATGTGTGGGCTGACGCAACGAATCTGGTGGCCGAGGACCTCGAGACGAACAATGTCCTGTCGCAGACGGTCTGCGTCGGCGTGGAATGTGATGCCGATGCCTATGAGGAGGACGACACCTGCGCCACTGCCGGGTGGCTCACCGAAGGCGTGACCCAGACTCATACCCTGTGTCCCGAGGGCCCCGAGGGCGACGAGGACTGGGTCAAGTTTACCGCCATCGGTGGGGTGACCTATACCATCGAGGCGGCCAACCTGGGCGCCCACGCCGACCCCTTGCTGTACTTGTACGAGACATGCGGCGGCCTGTACCAGTTTGGTACCGGGCCGCTCATCGAGTGGCAGGCGCCCGCCAGCGGGGTCTACTATGTGCAGGTTGAGCACCGCCAACAGACCCACGGCCCCCTGGCCAACTACGACCTGGTTCTCTCTGCCGGTGGTGGCCCAGGCGACCTCTATGAGCCGGATGATACCTGCGCCATGGCCCGCGACATTCCCACCGACGGCTCACGCCAAACGCACCTCTTCCAGGCCGCGGGTGACCAGGATTGGGTCAAGTTTGCCGTCAACAGCGGCGAAACGTTTGCCATCATAGCCGACAACACCGGCTCTGGTGTAAACCCCCTGATCTCTCTGTACAGCTCCTGCGGCCAGGCCCTGAGCAACTATGTGAATCAGAGCGGGCAGCTCACGACAACCGCCCCGGCGGGCCAGACGTACTATGCCCAGGTGGTCAACCAGGACTCGGAGACCTATGGCCCCGGGGCGCACTATGACCTCTCGGTGATGGTCATTCCCTGCGTGGCGGATGGCTTTGAAGACGACGACAGCGCTGCGGCGGCCAGCGAGATCCTCACCACTGGTGAGACGCAGACCCACAACGTCTGTCCTACCGGCGACCAGGATTGGGTGCACTTCACTGCCGTGTCTGGCACCATCTATGTGCTGCAAACCTCAAACCTGGGGATCGCGGCCGATACCCACCTGCACCTCTACGATACTGATGGCCAGACTGAGCTGGCTCATAACGATGATTACGGGTATCTGCTGGCCTCGCGCATCATCTGGCAAGCCCCGACAGATGGCACTTATTACGCCAGGGTGCACCATCACAACCCCAACGCTGCCGGTGGGGGCACTCAATACGATCTGTCCATTACCAAAGGCCGCTGCAAGCCGGATGACTATGAGCCTGACAACGGCTCCTTTGACGCCCAACTGCTCGTCACGGACGGACAAACGCAGACCCACAGTTTTTGTGCAGATGCGATATTGTCCGACGTCAGCGATCAGGACTGGGTGAGTTTTGCAGCCGTGGGGGGTGAGCTGTACGTGATCCAGACGTCAGATCTGGCGGCCGACAGCGATACGCTGCTGAAGCTGTACGATCGCGACCGCTTGACGCTGCTGGCATACAACGACGACTGTGGCTCCGGGGGAGCCTCGGTCATCAGCGCCACGCTTCCCACCGCCGGCACGTACTATGTGCAGGTTATCCATTACAACTCTACTCACTTTGGCAGTGAGACCGACTACCAGGTCTCTGTCTCGGGCGAGATCGCACCCACTCCCACTCCCACGCCGCCACCCACACCTCCACCCACTCCCGAGCCGCCTGCCCCGCAAGCGACCGAGATCAAAACGCTGATCGCCGTCAATCGCGAACGGGTCTCGAGCCTCTACAGTGCGGGCGACGCCGATGCGCTGATGAGTAAGCTGCAAGAGTTGGCGGATCACAGTAGCGTCGAGGGGGCGGTGATCCAGGTCGAAAACGATGCCGCCGTGGCCGCCGCATACAGCGCGTGGACGGCCGATTTGCTCAATCTGCTTGATACCGACAAAGCCAACGCTGTGGCCGGCGCCGTGCGCAACTTGCTGATAACTTTTCTGAACAACAATGCCAACGTAGAATACATCGTCATCGTGGGCGACGACCGCGTCATCCCATACCGTCGCGTGCCCGAAGGCAGCCTCAGCAAAACCGAAAGCCAGTACGCAACCAGCGTCACCACCAACACCACCCAGTGGGCCGCCTGTCAGGATGACATGATACTGACCGATGACTACTATGCCGATGAGGTGCCCACCGACTGGCAAGGCCATGAGTTGTATATCCCTGACTATGCCATTGGCCGGCTCATCGAGACACCTGACGAGATCATGGCTTTCATTGACGCCTTTCTGGCCGACGACGTCATTGAGACCGATAACGCCCTGGTGACGGGCTATGACTTTGTCCAGGACTGTGGCGACATCGTCAGTACTCTCTTTGGGTATGACACCATCGCAACCGACGATGCACTGGTAGGCTACTCGTGGCAAGGTGCCGATTTCAGGACCAGACAACTCGAGGCCAGCCCGCGTTTCGACGTCCAGTCCATCAACGGACACGCCAACCACACCACCGAGATGACTCCTGACGACGACAATGTCACCGCCGGCCAGGTTTCGACAGCCACTTCGGATCTGAGCGGGGCGGTCATCTTTAGCGTGGGTTGCCACGCCGGCTTCAACGACTCGGGGACGCTAGACCTGGCCCAGGCTTTCGCTCAGAAAAAGGCCAATTACGTGGCCAATACGGGTTACGGCTGGGGCGGCTCTGCTGTGGTCTATTCGGAATACCTGATGAAGAACTATGCCCGTGAACTGCTGCGTGGGACCTCGACCCAGATTGGCCCGGCCCTGACAGCCGCCAAGCAGCTCTACTATGAGAACGCTCGCTCTATCGGTCCCTACGATGTTAAGATCCTGATGCAATCTACCTTATATGGCCTGCCGATGTACAAGATCACCAGCGGGGGGACACTCGAGCCTGAGGACCCCTTTCCCAGTGCCAATATTACGTCTACCGCACCCTCTGCCTTTGGCAGCGTCAACGTGGGCCAACTGGACTATGGGCTGGCCGGGGCGTTCGGCGAGAGCTCGACGGAGGATGGGACGTTCATGGCCATGGATGGCTGGACCCATTTCTCGGCCGGCGAGCCCATCCAACCCCGCTTCTTCGCCGATGCGTCGGCTCCAGAGGCCGGCTCCCTGCACGGGGCAGTCTTTCTTGGGGGGATCTACAGTGATACGCAAGCCTTCGATCCGGTCATCGCGCTGCCATACAACGAGTACGTCACCTCCACCAAAGAGCCCGAGTTCAGCACTTCTGGCTGGTATCCGGCTGTGCCGTTCCAGGTGCGTACAAGTGCCTCGGTCTCGACGACGGCCGAGACGATGGTCACGCTGCTGGGCCAGTACAATAGCGGCGCCGGAACAGAGCGGCTGTATGACAATATGTCCTTTGGCACCTATTACTCCAGCAGCTCCGACACCGAGCCGGCCGAGATTACTCACCTGGATGGCGTACTGGATGAGACGTCGGGCAGCGGCCTCATCAAGATCGAGGCCACCGATGACTCGGACATCATCCGTGTCGTGGTGGCTTACACCGACGGTCAAGGGCAGTGGCATAGCCAGGACCTGAGTTACGGTGATGCCATGCACAAATGGACAGGCGTCATCTCGGGCACCGTCGAGACCCGCTATTTCGTGCAGGTCGTGGACGGTGCGGGCAACGTGGCGATGGATGACAACAAAGGTCAATACCATCCCTTCTCACTGCCACTTCCGCTAGTTGAGGGCACAGGTAATACGCTTTACCTGCCGCTGATTCTGAAAGGAGGGTAGCCTATGCCAGGTCAGATGTAAAGAGACGGTTTATGGTATGCTCTTTGCATACCGGTGAGTCCGTACCTGCAATGGAAATTCTAGAAAGGAAAAGAACGATGGAACGCGTACGAGTGACTCGAATCCTCCGGCAGCTTGGACTGGTGATGATCTTGCCGGTCTTGCTAGTCGCAGTGTTCGCCCTGTGGCCCGCGATGGCGCAGGAGCCGCTTGGCGAGGGATCAATGCAAGAACAAGATGTGAGGCCGTTGTATGACGATGGCGGCCCGTGGGAAGTTGGGTCTCACTCCGGATGTGGTGGTAGTCTCACGGCCCACGCCTACCATGAGGCCTGGGGGGTGTGGTACCAGCTTGGAAACTGTGGCTGGAACAGACGCTACCTCTACAACAAGTACTGGGCGTGGGAGGAGGACTTTAAACGCGCGGCCCGAGGTGGCAAGGAGCATCTGTTCCTCGACACGGTGGACCTTCAGTTCTATGTTGGACACGGAGGGCCCGGTGCTTTCACCTTTTGGAACACAGCTCACGATGACAAATGGCTGACGCCGTCCGACTGCTACCGCTCGTGGGGCAATGGCGACAACGAGTGGGTGGCCCTCACCTCGTGCCAGGTCTTAGGAGGCAGCATGAGCCAACTGCGTGCCTGGGCCAACTGCATGTATGGCACTCACCTCATCCTGGGCTTCCAGACGAACGCGGCTGCCCGCTACCCCTACTACAGAACACAAGGCTATTGGTTCGCCAGGTACCTCTGCGCCGGCTATACGGTCCCCCAGGCCTGGTACAAGGCCGCGGACCGCACGCAACGAGGCCGCATTGTGCGCACCCTGATCAATGAGCTTGCCTGTCTCAACGACCGGCCCAGGACCGGCTGGGTTTGCGCTGACTCCTACGATTGGGACGCCTGGGTGCAGACACATCACGCCGGTACCGAGCCGGCGCGCTACGTGGACGTCGAAGCCCTGAACGGCACCATGCCGCGCTTCCCATTCGCTCCCTTTGCTCTGGCTGAGGAAAGGTACGCTGAGTTGGGCGAAGAGTTCGGTGTCACCACCACGGTCCCGACCTCGGTTCAGCAGGCCGACCCCATGTGGAGCAATGTGTCGCCCGACGGTCGGGAACTGGAAATGGACAGCGGCTCCGGCCTCTATGGCTACACCGACCTGGACAACTTGTGGACGTATACGGAGACTCAGCAGGCCTACAACTTGTCCCAGGGGTTGCAAGGGGTCAAGATTACGGCCAACGGTGCGCGCGACATTGCCGATCAGTTCCTCACGAGTCATAACTTGATGCCGGGCGATGCCCAGTTCTACGAGGTTGTCTCCGACACCATCTCGGGCGGCGGTATCGTCAGTGGCTCGGTTGCAGCTATGGACGCTAGCCTGTTGGCCGACGAGCAGCCCACGGTGTGGCAGGTGTCCTACTCTCGCATCCTGGTCTACACCCCGACTACCACTTTGGGCCTTGCTCAAGAGCCCGTCGAGTTCTCAGTGGTTGGGCCGGGCGCCAAGTTATTGGTCTACGTCCCCACCAGCGCCGCCAGCGCCAGTATGCTGGCCACCAACGGGGTACCTTTGGGCGCCATAGGTGGATGGCGCGAGATCGAAGGACAGCAAGCGGGCGGTTGGGTTCAAAGCACGCAGAGCGTGGACATTCTGTCTCCAACACAGATCTACACGCTGCACGAGCAGCTTGGGAGAATAGTGGTGCTGGATCCTATGCCGATCGAGTTCGATGACAGCGAGATCCTCTCGCACACCGTCGGCTACTGGGAGGAGGGCGCCCTCTCAAGCCAGTCGGAGTCCATCCCTGTCTATGAGCTGACCGTGCGCTATACGCTAGGGATCAGTGAGGTGGCGGTTATCGAGGAGCACATCGCCGCCAATGAGACCTATATGCCCCCGTTTGCAGAGATCGAATCGGCACCGACAGGAATGGTGCAGGTGGGCCAGACGGTCAACTTTACAGCCACCGACGCTACCAGAACACTGGCTGATCTGGGGTACGACCCCAGCCTGGATTTCGTCCTGGGCAAGGGCCCACCTTATGACTTCTTCTATGAGTGGTACGTCAATAGCGTGGCCGATGCCAATCTGATCGGCGGCGGGCGCTCCATCGACTACGCTGTCACCGCCGATGTGACCGAGCGCTCAGGCAGTGTGCAACAAACCATCATCCTGAAGGTGATCGATATGGTCAATCCCGACCATCCCAGCACCACGGCCAGCACAACGCTTGACGTTTACCCACGCATCTTCCTGCCGACGATCCTGAGGAACTATTAGTAGCCAGTACCGCTGCTTTTGACGTTCCTAACAATAGCGCCCTGCCTCACTTATGGAGGCAGGGCGCTAGCTTTTGCTGAAATATCGATTTACTCGTCTCCCTGCCACGACGGGAGTTTGACCTGGTAGTTCTCCTGCCTTTGAGCAAACTCAAGGACTTGCCCCTGGTTGGCTTTTGGAGTACAATAGGGCCAGCCTCGGGGTAAAAGCATTTTGTGCGTCGTGTCCAGCGGCACTTTTATCAATCAATTTTAGAGAGTTAGACATGAATAGCACCAAAAAGATGATCCTCGCCCGGCGGCGAGGGCGGCGCAATCGTACCACGATCTGGCACCTGGCTGGCCGCCTGCTGGCCGGTTTGCTCGTCGTCCTGGCTCTGGCGGTGGGCGTCGTCGCGCTGGCCGGTGCTCTGACGGCGGTTGGTGTGTATGCCTATTTTGCTCAGGAGCTGCCGACGGCCGATGAGATCGAGATCGTCGAAGAGCACTTTGAGACCACCAAGCTCTACGACCGCACGGGCCAGACGCTCATTTACGAAATCGTCAACCCTCTCGGCGACCGTACCTACGTGCACCTCGACCAGATACCGGAGCATTTGCGCAATGCTGTCATCGCTCTGGAAGACAAGACTTTTTTCACCAACCTGGGCTTTAATCCGCAAGGCATCGTCAAGGCGTTCATAGATAACCTTACGGGAGACAGTGTTCGCGGTGGGTCTTCTATCACGGTGCAGTTGGTCAAAAACGTGCTCATCCCGCCCGAAGAGCGGTACCAAAAGTCGTACACCCGCAAAATCAAAGAGTTGATCCTGGCCGTCGAAATCACCCGCCGTTTTGAAAAGGATCAGATTCTTCAGTGGTACCTCAACACCAACTTTTATGGCAATCTTGCCACGGGTGTCGAGGCCGCGGCGCAGGTCTACTTTGGCAAGCACGTCTGGGAGCTGGACCTGGCCGAGTGCGCCATGTTGGCGATTATTCCTCAGACTCCGGCTTACAATCCCATTGACGACCCGGGGGAAGCCAAGAAACGCCAGGGCATCACCCTGGATCGGATGGTCACAGAGGGCTACATCACGCCAGAGGAGGCAGAGGCGGCCAAACGCCAGGACCTGCAAATCCGCGAACGCGGCATTCTGGAGCGCTTTGACGTTCAAGTGCCTCATTTCTCCCTTTTTGCCGAGAAACAGTTGGTCGAAATGTTCGGTGAGGACCTGGTCTATCGCGGCGGGCTGTGCGTCATTACCACTGTGGACCTGGACCTTCACGCCACAGTCGAGCAGATTGCGCGGGAGCACGTCGCCTTGCTTCAAGAAAAGGAAAAGGACGCGACCAATGCGGCCGTGGTGGTCATAAACCCGCGCACGGCCGAGATTCTGGTCATGATGGGCAGCCTGGACTACTGGAACGTGGAGATTGACGGCGAGGTGAACAACGCGCTGGCTGCCAACCAGCCGGGCTCGTCGTTCAAACCGTTCACCTATCTCACTGCCTTCTCGCAGGGCTATTCGCCGGCCGGCATGGTGATGGACGTGCGCACGACGTTTCTCAACCCGCTCTACACGCCAGAGAACTATGACCGCAGGTACCACGGCGCGCAGCGACTCCGTCAGGCCCTGGCACGTTCTTACAACATCGCGGCCGTCAAAGTGTTAGATTGGGTGGGCATAGACAATGTCATCAAGACGGCGCACCGCCTGGGCATTGATACGCTGAACAAAGACCTGGACTACTACGGTCTGAGTCTGACGCTGGGCGGCGGCGAGGTGACGCTCCTCGACATGACCTATGCGTTCAGCGTCTTTGCTAACGGCGGTGTTATGGCCGGCGTCTCGCGCCCGGAAGAGAAGCGTCGCCCTGGCTATCGAGAACTGGAGCTGGTGCCCTTCTTGCGTGTCGAGGATCGCCAGGGGAGTGCGATCTGGGAATACACCAGCCCGGCGACACAGCGCGTGGTGGACCCCAAGCTGAACTACTTGTTGGTGGATGTCCTATCGGACAACGTGGCGCGCCTGGCGGCCTTTGGCTACAACAACGCCCTGGAGCTTCCCGACGGGAGGCCGGTTGCCGCCAAGACTGGCACCACCAACAACTACTGGGATGCCTGGACGGTCGGTTTCACGCCGCAATTGGTGACGGGCGTCTGGGTGGGCAACGCCGACAACACGCCGATGACCCGGGTAGCCGGGGCCAACGGCGCAGCGCCCATCTGGAACAAGATCATGGCGACGGCTTTGGAAGGACAGCCCTTTGAGCAGTTTCTTCGTCCCCCGGGCCTCAAGGACGTGATAGTCTGTTCCGTATCGGGCAAGCTGCCCACTGAACACTGTCCCCACCAGGTGCGCGAGGTGTTTATCGAGGGCAACGAACCCACGACCCATTGCGATGTTCACCAGGCCTTTCGCGTCAACCGGGAGACCGGCCGCCTGGCGACTGTCTACACGCCACCCGAGCTGGTGGATGAAATCGTCTACGAGATCTATCCCTCGGAAGCGGCCGACTGGGTGCGCGAGAACGACATTCCCCAGCCACCGACGCAGTACGACACCTATGGCCCCAGCCCGGCCTCTGGTCCAGTGGTCATCCTCAGTCCCACGCCGTATGCCTACGTGAAGGGTATTTTTCCCATCATTGGCAATGCCAAAGCGGGCGATTTTGCTTTCTACCGGCTGGAGTATGGCCCTGGTCTCAACCCCGATAGCTGGAGCCTCATCGGTGGTGACCATCACAACCAGGTGGACAACGGCCCGTTGGAGTTCTGGGACGTGACGATCCTCAATGGTCTCTATACGCTGCGCCTGACAGTGGTGGAACACAACCAACAGATCCAGGAGTACGCCACCCAGGTCACGGTGGACAACGCGCCGCCGGAGGTCGTGATTAGCTATCCAGAGGATGGTCAGGTTTACGTCATGGAAGACGACGAGTGGATCAGCATCCAGGCTGACGCTGTGGACAACTTTTCCATGGATCGGGTGGACTTTTACCTGGATAACCAATTGCTGGGCACGACAACGGTGCCGCCCTACAATAAACGCTGGACTATTGCCATGTCGGACACGGTTCCGTCGCTGCCGCCGGGCACGGTCATTACCGGTACTGAGGTCATCACCAACCCCGATGGTTCGTTGGTTATGGGGGTCATCACGCTCACCCAGGTCATCACCAACCCCGATGGTTCGCTGGGTACGGAGGTCATCACGCTCACCCAGGTCATCAGCGGCGAAAATGGCCTCATCAGCCAGTGGTTTCACGATGGGCGAGGCATCATCGTGGATGACAGTGGTGGCTACACCGAAACGCACCTCGCTCACGTCGTCGCCTTCGATGCGGCCGGCAACGAGGTGGAGAGCGAGCCGGTGCGCGTGTTTGTGATCCACGAGGAAGAAGAAGAGGAGGAAGAACAGAAACAGGGTGTCATTCTGCCTGGAAAAGAGGCCTGGATTGCTCTGTACTTGGGCCGTACAGGACCAAGTGCGCTGCTGACCGACGATCGGCGCTCAGTTGCTGTAGGTTAATGCTACAACTGTCGAGTAGCAACGGTGGATGGTAAATAGCAAACGTGGGGGGGAGAACTTGTCGCAGTAGGGGCCCTGCCGGGAGAGCATCCCTGGCCAGGGCTTCTATCTGAAAAAGGAAGCTGAAAAAGGAAGTAGTATGGGCTTTTGGGAATTGATTCGGCAGCGGCACAGTGTGCGGGAGTATGATTCCAGGATGGACGTCTCGCCGGAGCAAGTAAAGAGGATCCTGGAGGCAGCCATCAAAGCGCCATCGGCCGGCAACTGCCAGCCGTGGCACTTTATCGTCGTCCGTGATCGGGCTATCCGTCAGGGATTGGTTCGGGCAGCCTACGGGCAAGGGTTTTTGGCCCAGACGCCGGTGGTCATTGCTGTGTGCTGTGACCCGCAGCGCTCGGCAGAACGCTATGGCAAGCGTGGATCGGATCTCTACTGTTTGCAGGATACGGCTGCGGCTACCGAACACATTCTGCTGGCTGCAACGGCCCTGGGGTTGGGTAGTTGCTGGGTGGGAGCTTTTGACGAGGCGGCTGCGGCTCGGGTGTTGGCCTTACCAGAACACCTGCGGCCTGTGGCCCTGGTGCCCATTGGTCATCCTGCTGCTCCGTCGTCTCGTCGCACCTCCCGCCGTCCGCTGGACGAAGTCGTGACTTATCGGTAAAATGGATTTGGAGACATTTGGTCGTGCTCATCATCCCTCCGCGCCGCCTGGGTGCGCTGGTGGGCGGCCTGTTGATGCTCGTCACCCTGCTGCTGGACGCCTTCTGGGTCTGGCAGGTGACTAGCTGGCCTATCACCTTTCTTACCTTTATCCAAAGCCTGCTAGTCCTCCTCAGTCTGCTGTGGCTGGGGCTGTTGGGTTACTGGCTGTACGGTCTGTTTACCCTAAAGTATCACCTGGACCGAAATCGCCTCTTTATTCGCTGGGGGCCGACGTGGCAGATCATTCCACTGCCAGAGATCGAGAGGGTTGAACTCGGGCCGCAGTTGACGTCGCCGCTGCGCTACCGGGGGGCCTGGTGGCCCGGCTATTGGGCCGGTCACGGCGAGGTAACGGGTGTAGGGCTAACCCTCTTCTATGCGACGGCGGCGGCGATGCGGCAGGTGATCCTCGTCACGCCAGCGCTGGCTTATGCTATCTCGCCGCCCGATCCAGAGGCCTTTCTTCGCGAGTTTGAGTTGCGCCGCAAAATGGGGCCGACGCAGTGGGCGGAGCAATCCTCTCGGCGGCCCGATTTTGCTCATTGGTCTTTCTGGCCCGACCGGGCGGCGCCAGGGCTGCTGGCCTTGGGGGGGCTGACAGCCACGGCCCTCTTTGGGCGGCTCTGTTGGCGTTATCCTTCGTTGCCGGCGCGGCTGGCGCTGCATTTTGACGCCCAGGGACAGGTTGATCGCATCGGGCAACGGAGCGAACTCTTTGTCCTGCCGGTCATCGGCCTGCTCGTCCTGGCCGTGAACCTGCTCCTGGGATTCTTGCTCTACCGCCGAGAACGGGTGGGCGCTTATCTCGTCTGGGGCAGCGCGGCGGCAGTGCACGTCCTTCTCTGGCTGGCCTTGGGGCAACTGGCCGGGTAGACTCTGGAGGCATGGCAGTATGACGATGGACCCGATCCAGATCCTCGGTGGGCTTCTTCTAAGTGGGTTGGTGGGTTGGGCCGCTTACCAGCGACGATCGCTGACCCGCAACGGCGTGGTGGGGGCGGTGATCACCGGCACGCTGGTATTCGGCTTTGGCGGGTGGACGTGGGGATTGCTTTTGATCGCCTTCTTTGTCTCCTCCAGCACCCTTTCCCACTATCGTGAAATGGAAAAAATGGGCCTGGCTGAAAAGTTCGCCAAGGGGTACCAGCGAGACATGGGACAGGCGCTGGCCAACGGAGGCTGGGGCGCTGTGCTGGCGGTGGCCCATGCTTTCACGCCTCACTCCCTCCTATGGGCTGCCTTTGTGGGGGCCATGGCTTCCGTCACGGCTGATACCTGGGCTACAGAGTTGGGTGTCCTCAGCCGAGGCCAACCGCGTCTCATCACCACCGGCGAGCCGGCGCCGGTGGGCACCTCTGGCGGGGTATCGGTGTTGGGGACGGCGGCAACGGTGACCGGTGGCTTTTTCATCGGTCTGGTGACCTTCCTGTTGCAGGAACTAGCCTCCATTGCTAGAGGCAAGCCCTTGACTTGGATTGACCTTTGGATCATCGTCGTCGGCATAGTGGGGGGGCTAGCCGGCTCCCTCTTTGACAGTCTGATGGGCGCCACGGTGCAGGGCATCTACTACTGCGACTGTTGTGCCAAAGAGACGGAAAAGACGCGTCACGGCTGCGGGCACGTCACGCGCCTGGTGCAGGGCTACCATTGGTTGAACAATGACATGGTGAACCTGTTCAGTTCAGTCGTCGGCAGCGTCGTGGCGGCGGTGGTGGCCTGGTTCGGCTGGCAGTGGCTGGCGTGACGTTGCGAAAGGTGGGGGTGTGTGTTATAATACCGCTAATCTGTCACTTGTAATCAAGGGGGGAGAATGGGTGTGCCGCAGGGGGGCAAGGGTAGCCGGCTTTTGCTCGTAGACGACGATTTGGATATCTCTGAGATGCTTTGTGCCTATTTCAACATTCAGGGCTATGAGGTCCGGGCGGTAGAGTTCGGGGAGGACGCGGTGCGTGTCTGTCAGGAAGATCGTCCTGACCTGGTGCTGTTGGACATCAATCTGCCGGACATCAACGGTTACGAAGTTTGTCGGCGATTGAAAGACGATTTGCGAACCCGCAGTATCCCCATCATTTTCCTCAGTCAGCGCAATCTGCAGGCAGACAAGATCCATGGCTTGCGCACGGGAGGAGACGACTATATCACCAAGCCGTTCAATTTTGACGAGCTACGTCTGCGCATTCAGAATACGCTGACGCGCACCCGTTACCGGCGTCAGGTGGATCCCTTCACCGGCCAGCCCAGTGGCAGTCTCATTGAGGAACAGTTGAAAGGATTGCTTTCTCGCACCGGTTGGGCCCTGCTTTACGTGGGCATTGACAGTTTTGACCTGTTCAGCGATACCTATGGTTTTCTCAACATCAGCCGCCTCCTGAACTTTGTGGTGGCGGTCTTGCAGCAGGCGGTCGATCGCCTGGGCAGCGGAGAAGACTTTGTAGGGCACGTGGGTAAGGGCGATTTCGTGATCATCACCGGCGCCGCACGGGCGGAAGGGATTGCTCAGGCGATCAAGACGCGCTTCCGCCGCGCGATAGAGGCAGCCTACCAGACACCTGGAAAGCCGACCGCTCCCTCTCGCAAGGTCGCTCATGGTCAGGAGTCGCCGGTGTTGTTGATGAATCTCTCTATAGGTATTGTGACGGGCGACCGCGAGCGCTTCTCTGACATTCGCGCCCTGGCCGAGGCTGCCTCGGCCGCTCGCCGGCGGGATAGACGACGCCGCAAGTGGTAGTGGTGCATCCTCTCAGCGGTTCAATTCGTAGATGATGCGCAGGCCGTGCAGTGTGAGCCACGGGTCCACCACATCTATGACCTCCGTTTCGCGGGCGACCATGCCCGCCAGCCCTCCCGTGGCGATGACCTGGGTCTCGGGCCCCAGTTCGGCCTTGAAGCGAGTTACCATTCCCTCCACCAGGCCCATGTAGCCAAAGAGCAACCCGGACTGAATGCTTTGGGTCGTAGTGCGCCCGATGACCGACGGCGGCCAGGTCAGTTCCACCCGGTGCAGTTTGGCCGTCCGCTCAAAGAGGGCCTGGGCGGCGATGCTGATGCCGGGGGTGATAGCCCCGCCCAGGTAGTCACCCTCCGCAGAGACCGCGTCGAAGGTAATGGCGGTACCAAAGTCCACCACGCAGGCAGGCACTCTGTAGAGAACCTGCACGGCGGCGGCGTCTGCCACTCGATCTGCCCCCACCTCCCATGGGTTTTCGTAGCGGATGCGCACGCCGGTCTTTACTCCCACATCGAGCACCAGCGGCGTATGCCCCATGTAGTCCCGGCAGACCTGCTTGAAGACCGGGTTCAGCGGGGGTACGACGCTGGCGATGGCGACGCCAGTTACCTGCTCGGACCGGTAGCCCCGCTGGCGGAACAGTTGATCCAGCAGGATGCCGTACTCGTCGGGCATTTTCTCGTGGATCGTGCGAATACGCCAGCGCGGCCCCAGTCGCTTGCCCTCGTACAATCCAAACGTGATGTTGGTGTTACCGATGTCAATACAGAGTAGCATTCCAGATCCTCCTCTCTACTCTACACCAGCCGATCCAATGCCACGACTGCCAGGCCGAAAAGCAAGATGATCAGAGAGGCAAACAAGTCCGGACGGGTGAGGCGCAACTGATACAGTCGGGTACGGTGCTGAGCGCCCCGAAAACCCCGCGCCTCCATTGCTGTGGCCAACTCCTCGGCTCGTCGGAAGGCAGAGACAAAGATGGGAACGAACATCGGAACCCACGTCCGCACCCGCTGCCACGGGTTTTTGGAACGGATCTCGGCAGCCCGTGCTTCCTGTGCCGTGGTGATTTTTTCTATCTCCTTGGAGAGCGTGGGCACAAAGCGCAAGGCGATGGTCAGCACCATGGCCAACTCTCGCACAGGCAAGCCCACTCGACCCAACGGTCCCAGCAGTGCCTCCAGGCCGTGGGCCAACTGGGCTGGCGAGGTGGTGAAGGTCAAGAGCGCAGCGATGATCACCAGTAGGCACAGCCGGTAGATCTGTATCATGCCCGCCAGCAGTCCCTGCCAGGTCATGGTGATCTTCCACAGGCTAACCAGGGGCTGGCCCGGTGTGGTGAAGAGGTGGAAGAAGAACATAAAGAACCCGAGCCAGAAAACAGTGCGCAGGGTGCGCAGCAGGGCAAGCGGGGGCGCCGTCGAAAGGAGGGTTATAGCGGTCACAAACACCGAAAGGAGCAGGGTACTCCCCAGGCTTGGGGCGGCGAACGGTATAGTCATAAGGAGCAGCGCTGCTCCCATCTTCACTCGTGGATCCAGGCGATGCAGGAATGAATCGGCGGCCACGTACATGCCGGGGAGGAGTAGGTTCATGATCTTTTCTCTTCAGCCGTGCGCCTCCGGTGGGCCAAGTACTTGTCCATTAATAACTTTACTTTGTGGCGCCGGTCAAGCCCTGTACTGTCCAGCCCCTGGTCCTTTGGCACTTAGTCCTGTATGGTCTAAGTACAGGGCCCAGGGACAAAGGGTCCAGGACAGTGCGCAGAATGGCGCCAGAGATGCGGCGCACCATGCAACAGCGCACCGAGCGCAGTAGCATAGCCCGCATCCGGCGGCAGCGTGATGCGTTTACCAAAGAGGTCACCGACCTGATTCAGTACATCGCACACGCTGGGCATGTCGATCAGATGGCCGGTGACGACGATACGCTCAATCTGCTGGGCACCAGCGGCGTTGATTGAAACAATGGCGATGACCTGCCCCACTAGCGTGACCAGTGCCGCCGCCAGATCCTCACGGCTGATGCCGAGATCCCGGCATGCCAGACGGCCAAAGTTGACCGCTGTAGCGTCGGTAGGCAACTCGCCGATCGGCCCGCTGATAACGTCGCCCAGGCTCAGATCGGCAGTGTTGGGATCGCCTCGCTGCGCCAAAGCATCAATTTCACTGGGGTCGGTGGTGTGCAGTAGCAAGCGACCCAATCCAAGTAGTGTGCCGCCGCCCACGCCGGTGCCTGTGATATGGGTATATTGATCACCTCGCGCCGCCACTATTGCCGTTCCGGACCCGGCGCTCACTACCAGGATCGGCGTCTCACCGTTCTCTGCCAACAGCCCAACCACGTGCTGACCGCCGCGCCCGATGGCCTGCACCTCGTTCACGCCGATCAGCTCGCAATCGCCGATGCGGTCAGGCAAGAGCCGGTGGTACCCGCCGGTGACGGCGAGATACCGGAGGGATGACAGCTCAACCCCGCCAGCGGCCAGCACCACCCGCACCAACTCAGGGTCGGGCTGTCCTCCAGAGGGCTGGGTCCAGTGGCGTAATTCCCCCTCTACACGGGCCACTGCGTCGGTATTGCTGATTCCAAAGTCTATCGCCGCATACATAATTCACTCGATCTCTCTCAGAATTCCCCGGGCCCGGGCGATCTCGACGACAGCCTCCTCCGGTAGCAGCAGGTCGGTGTGCACCTCCCACCCCGCCTCCCGTAGCGCCTGTAGCAGCGCCACCGGCCGCGGCACATCCAAGCCAGTGGCGCGGAGCAGTTCGCCGTCACTCAACACCCGGCGCACCGGCCCATCGGCGACCACCTGTCCCCCTTGCAGCAGCACCACTCGCTCCACCACCCGGGCCAACTCGTCCAGGTCGTGAGACACCAGAATCAAGGTCAGGCCGGTCTCCTCTTGCCAGATTCGCACCCGGGCCAGCAACTCCCGGCGACCCCGGGGGTCCAGCCCGGCTGTCGGCTCGTCCAGGATCAGCACCTCCGGGTGCATAGCCAGAACACCTGCCAGCGCCACCCGGCGCATCTCACCACCGCTCAGGGTGAACGGTACTCGGTCCTCCATTTCCACCGCATCCAGTCCTACCATCTTGAGCGCCCAGCGTACTCGTCTGGCAATCTCTGTTTCCTCCAGCCCCAGGTTGCGTGGCCCGAAGGCTACCTCACGGAAGACCGTCTGCTCAAAGATTTGATCCTCCGGATACTGAAAGGCCAGCCCCACCCGCCGCCGCCGGGCGCGGGCCGGCGACGTGCGCTCGTGGGCCACTGTGCCATTGAGCCACACTCGACCGGCCGTCGGCTCCAGTAACCCGGCCAGGTGTTGCGCCAGCGTGGACTTGCCGGAGCCGGTTGGCCCCAGGATACCGACCCGCTCTCCAGGGCTGATCTCCAGGCTCACCCCGCGCAGGGCCGCGCGTGCCAGCGGCGTGCCGGGAGCATAGGTATAGACGAGGTCTTTGACCCGGATCAGCATAGTGCCCTCGACAATGCCTCCACCGTGAGTAGATTGGAGGACAGCGGTATCCCCAGGTCTCGCAGCCGGCAGGCGATCCCGGCGGCGGGAGGTAGGTCCAGTCCGAACGCCCGCAGCCGCTCTTCCTGCCCAAAGATCTCCTCAGGCGGCCCGTCCATCACGATGCGGCCGGCGTGCATACCTAGCACCCGTCGGGCGGTGGCCGCCTCGTCCATGGACTGGGTAATCAGCACCACCGTGATCCCTTCCTCGGCGTTGAGCCGCCGGATGGTCTCCAGTACCTGCCGCTGGCCCGGCGGATCGAGCATGGAGGTTGGCTCGTCAAAGACGATGCACGAGGGGCGGGTCGCCAGGGCGCCGGCAACGGCCACCAATTGCTTCTGACCGCCGGATAGCATCTGCGGGGGATGGGTGCGATAGTCCTGCAGGCCGACGATGTTCAGCGCCTCGTTAACCCGCCTGCGGATCTCATCTGGGGGGAGGGCCAGGTTCTCCGGCCCGAAGGCCACATCCTCCTCGACGGTGCTGGCCACAAGTTGATTGTCAGGGTTCTGGAACACCATCCCCACCCGCTGCCGCACCTGCCACAGATGGCGCGGGTCCGAGGTCAGTAGCCCATCCACCCAGACCTGCCCCGCCGTGGGGAGCAGCAGTCCGTTGAAATGGCGAGCCAGCGTGGATTTCCCCGATCCGTTCGGGCCAACGAGGGCCACGAACTCCCCTCGCTCAATGGCCAGGTCTACGCCGCGCAGGGCCACGACCTGTCCGCTGCCTTCCAGGGGGTAGACGTGTCCCAGCCCTTGAGCTTCGATAAAGGGCGGCATCATAACTCAGTCTCGCGCCGCGGCGATTCGACCCCTAGCCACTGCCCGCAGAGCCGCAACAGTGGGGATTGTGACGACCAGTGCCAGAGCGATCTCAATGGGGACATTCATTGAGAAGACTGGCGCTAGCAGGGCCGCCGGCAGCGCTCCCAGCCAGATCAGCAGCCCTAGCACGCCGAAGGTGTTGGTCAACGTGCCGACCAGGCCGGCGACCCCCGCAGCCAGCGCAGGCCAGCGCTGCAGAGGGCGGTAAGCATAATAGGCGAGTATGCCGATCAGGATACGCGGCATAAAAGTAGCCAACAGGGCCACGACCAGGTTGCCATCGGCGAAGGTCATAAAGGTCGCGCTATAGAGGTACCAGGACGAGATGGCCAGCACGAGGCCAACCAGGCCGCCAACGACGGGGCCAGCGAGGATACCGGCGACGATGGCCGGCAGGTGCAGGCTGGTGGCCGCTTCGGTCGGGTTGGGGACGGGGATCAGTCCCAGAGGGGTGAACGCCAGCACGATGGCCAGCGCTCCAAAGACGCCGGCCACGGCCAAATCCTGGGTGCTGAGCCGCAGGCGGCCAGCGAGAGAGGGTTGCTTTTGTTCCATTGTTGCTTCTTCCATTGTTGCTTCCTCCTTGTGTTGAGTTGCTTGGGGATCGGGAGGCGCGGGGCGGCGGGGGAAAAGAAAACGACGGAGCGCGTGCCCCGTCGGCAGAAGGTCACTTCTCTCTGCCGTCTCGGTCGCTTCGGCGATCCCAGCGGCACCGGAAAGCGGTGCGTTTAGATCTCTTGGCTAATAAGATAGAGCTCACGGCCTCCTCATGGGTCCATGGCGAAAATATTATAACATGGGTCAGCCGGGAAGTCAAGGGAACATCTTGAGGCTTGAGGGTGCATTGTGCTCGGTGCAAGTATCCTGTGAACCAGGGGGTAATCTTTGACATATTTGGGAAAATGGAATAAAATCACTGCGTCTCTGTTCCATCGTCACCTTTTCTTCGCATAGTCAGAAACTATCACGGCAAAACCGAGGTTAATTGGTCCCATGACTCGCACGACTCCTATTCGCAAGCAATACCTGCAGATCAAGCAGCAATATCCCGATGCTATTCTCTTTTTCCGCCTGGGTGATTTCTACGAGACTTTTGATCAGGATGCCGAGATCGCCGCTCGCGAATTAGACATCGTCCTCACCTCGCGCAACATAGCCAAGAACCAGCGTGTGCCGATGGCCGGCGTGCCTTATCACGCCGTTGAAGGCTACATCGTTCGTCTCATTAGCAAAGGCTACAAGGTAGCCATCTGTGAGCAGGTAGGGAAGGCACCAAAGAAGGGGCTGGTGCATCGCGAAGTGGTGCGCGTGGTGACACCTGGCACGGTCGTCGAGCCCTCACTGCTGGAGGAGAAAAAGAACAACTACCTGGCCGCTCTGGTCATCGACGAAAGCGATGAAAGGGCAGGGGTGGCCTATGCCGACATCACCACCGGCGAATTTGCCACGACGCAGATCTCCGGCCGCGAGGCGTACGCGTTGGCGCTCCAGGAATTGGCCCGCCTTGACCCCCGGGAGTGCCTGTTGCCTGAGAGTGACGAGATGCTGGCCGAGGGCGCTGGTGTCCGGGATCTTGACCTCTTTGTCACATCCTACGACGCCTGGCGTTTTGAGCTGGGCAACGCCCGCCAGGCCCTGCTGGATCACTTTGAAGTGGCTTCGCTGGCCGGCTTTGGTTGCGAGGGCCTGCCTCTGGCTACGCGCGCGGCCGGCGCCATCGTGCAGTATCTTGGCCAGACTCAGAGGGCCGCACTGGCCCAGTTTGATGGCCTGCGAACTTATTCCACTGCCGACTTTATGACTCTGGATGCCGCCACACGTCGCAATCTGGAACTGACCGAGACTATCCGTGGCGGCGAGAGGGCTGGCTCGCTCCTGGGCGTGTTGGATGCTACGGTGACCGCCATGGGCGGGCGGCTGTTGCGCCAGTGGATCAACCGGCCATTACTGGACATAAATAAACTTCAGGAACGCCTGAACGCGGTGGAGCGGCTTTTTGACGATGGCTTTCTGCGGGCGGAGGTCATCGCGCAGTTGAAGCGCTTGGCCGACCTGGAGCGGCTGGCCAATCGGGCGGTGAGCGGCATTGCCGGGCCGCGCGACCTGTTGGGGATTCGCAAGAGTCTGGAGACTGTGCCGGCCCTGCGAAGCCTGCTGGGGCAGGGAGAGGGTGACACGGGAGCGGATCATACCCTGGCCCGGCTGTCTCGCTTGTTGGATCCCTGCGAGGAGGTTGTCTCCCTCATCGCCGAGGCTGTCGCCGACGACCCGCCGCCCAGCCTGGCGGGTGGGGGAGTGATCCGCCCAGGCTATTCGGCAGAGCTGGATAACGTCTTGCTAGCCGCTCGCGACGCCAAGGAGTGGGTGGCCGATCTGGAACGCACTGAGCAGAAACGCACTGGCATCTCTAGTCTAAAAGTTGGCTTTAACAAGGTTTTTGGCTATTATCTGGAGATCACCAAAGCCAATCTGGATCGCGTACCGGACGAATACATCCGCAAGCAGACACTGGTCAACGCCGAGCGGTTCATCACGCCGGAGTTGAAAGAGTACGAGTCTCTCATTCTGAATGCCGAGGAGCGCATTGCCGAGATCGAGGCCCGGCTCTTCCGCGAGGTGGTTGCCCGCGTGGCGGCAGCGGCAACGCGGTTGCTGGGCACAGCGCGTGCTCTGGCTCGTCTGGACGTCCTGGCGGCGCTGGCGGAGGTGGCGGCGAGGAACAACTACACTCGTCCGGTGCTGACGGAGGACGGCGGTATCGAGATCGTCGCTGGGCGGCACCCCGTCGTCGAGCAGATGGCCGACCTGGGGGAGCCGTTTGTGCCCAACGACGCGCGCCTTTCTGACGATGAACGGATTCTCATCATCACCGGACCGAATATGTCTGGTAAGAGCACGTTCTTGCGGCAGGTGGCCCTGGTCGTGCTCATGGCTCAGATCGGCTCTTTTGTGCCGGCCGAACGGGCGAGCATCGGCCTGGTGGACCGCATCTTTACCCGCATTGGCGCGCAGGACGAGATTGCCGCCGGGCGCAGTACGTTCATGGTAGAGATGGTAGAGGCGGCCAACATTCTGAATCACGCCACCCCACGCAGTCTGCTGATCCTGGACGAGGTGGGCCGGGGCACCAGCACTTACGACGGCATTTCCATTGCCTGGGCAGTGGTCGAGTTCATCCACAACCACCCACGCCTGCGGGCCAAAACGCTCTTTGCCACTCACTATCATGAACTGACGCAACTGGCTAACTTTTTGCCACATATCCGCAACTACAATGTTGCCGTGGCGGAGGAGGGCGATCGGGTCGTGTTCCTGCGCAAGGTGGTGCCCGGTGGTGCCGACAAGAGCTATGGCATCCACGTGGCACAACTGGCCGGTTTGCCACGCAGCGTCGTGCACCGGGCGGAGGAGATTCTGAAACAGTTGGAGGACGATGCTGTTCGCTCGCCGGTGGCATCGCGCCAGGCCGTCGAGGTGCGGCAGTTGCCCTTGTTCGTGACCTCTGACCCGGTGGTGGAGGAACTAAAGGCTTTGGATGTACATGCCATGACGCCTCTAGAGGCGATCACCAGGTTGTATGAACTTCAAAAAAAAGCAAAAGGCCAGGCGGGGGGGATGTAAACTACACTGCAAAATGAAAAGGAGAGATTGACAATGAAAAAAGTGACAGATCATGTTCTTTGGGGGTGTCCTTTGCTTTCCGTTGCCCTTGCCTTGATTCTCACCCTGACGACGCTACTGGCAGCTTGCGGTCGCATTGCCCCCAAGCCGACGGCGGTCATCCCCCCGCCGGCTGTAGCCATCACTTCGCCGACTGGTGAGTACGCCGTACAGGCCGGCATGGATGTAGCGGTCAATTCTACGGCCAACGATACGCAAGGTGTCCTCAAGGTGGAGCTTTGTGTGGATGGTGAGCTCTACCGCGTGGATTCCAGTCCGGACTCGGAAGGACAGACGACCTTTGTTGTTTCACAGCCCTGGCACGCGGCTGTACCGGGAAGTCACACGATGGTGGTCAAAGCCTATAGCAAGAGTGGGCAGGTGGCCGAGTCTGCGCCGGTGGTGATCAACGTGCTGGAGTCGGCGGCGACCGTGCCGACGGACACGCCGACAGCCGTTGCTCTCGTCTCTACCAGCACACCTGCCGGCACACCATTGCCGGTCACTGATACGCCAGTCCCACCTTCGCCTACCGACACTCCTGTCCCTCCAGCGCCGACTGATACGCCAACTTTGCCGCCATCTCCTCAACCGACGGACACGCCGTTGCCTACCGGCACACCCACGCTGCCGCCGGATAATCTCCCTTCGCTGCAGCTCCTTGCGCCCGGGGATGGCGTTACTGTTCCCAAGGACGTTGACCTGACCATCCAGGTGCGTGCCTCCGATGACGAAGGCATCTCTCGCATTGAGCTGTGGGCCGACGGGGCCATGTATGAGATGCGAGACCCGGGAGGAACGACGCCAGTAGAGATAGACTTGACCTGGCAATCCAGTGTGCTGGGCGATCACACTCTGGAGGTGAAAGCTTTCGATACGGCCTGGCAGGCCAGTCAGGCGATCGTTTTGAGAGTGGAGGTGATCTCTGAATTGCCTGCCGTGCCGGAGCCTTTTGCCCACGTGTGGGTCGCCACCGGCGGCCCGAGTGGACGCCTGGGCAACCAGGCCGCCGAGGCCGTGCTCGGCCGCTGGGTAGCCGATCAGTTCTTTGAGGGTGGACTGGCCTATTGGCGCAATAACGAATTGACCCCGGCCGACTATGTCTACGTGTTGCTCTACAAGGATGGCACAGATGAGACCCAGGGCACCATCTGGTTGCAATTCGATGACCTGTGGCGCGAAGGGATGCCCGAGTTCTCCTGCCCAGAAGCTGAAGCCAATGGGGCCCTTGGCCCAAAGCGAGGCTTTGGCAAGGTGTGGTGCGAAGAAGCCACCGTCCGCAATGGGCTCGGGTCACCGGTGAAAGACGAGCAGGGTGCCGACGCGGGTTTTCAAGATTTTGAGAATGGCACTATGCTTTGGATAGCCCGTCTAGGTTACGTCTATGTGCTTTACAGCGACGGGGATTGGCAACGATTTAGCGATCAGCCATAGTCGCACCTCGCGTGCCGAAACGGTCAGGGCAGTTGAGTCCGTCGAGCTGACGTGCATCCTGCGCTCTTCGCGTAGTCATTTACTACTAACTGTAGCCCTCTGGTTTGCACTACCTGCAAATGAGTAAAAGACTATGCAAACCCCGCCGTCCAGTTCACCTGGCAACGAACTAGAAAAGGAGCCGCCTACTCAGGCGGCTCCTTTCAATCCTGTCAATAATCCTGTCAATCCTGGTCACTGCCACGCGAGCAGGGCACTCGCTTGTCAGGGGCCAACATATCGAAACTGCAAAGATGGCACTGCTTCCAGTTCTAACAGACCCAAGACATTGGAAAAGGGTCGAGAGGGGGAGATCATGCCGAACAACAAATCGAACAGCGAAGGCTCGCGGCGGTACTCCACCAGCCTTGGTTCACCCTTGATGCCGCCCATCTCGGCCGCCAGTTCGATGGCATGCGGCAAGTTTCCCAACTCGTCCACCAGGCCCAACTGTTGGGCTTGCTGCCCGGTGTAGGCCCGGCCATCGGCCAGTTCTCGCACTCTTTCCTCAGGCAACCGCCGGCTCAGGGCGACGATCTGCACAAAACCCCGATACACCTCATCAATCATGGCCTGGAAAAGCGCCCGTTCTTCCTCCGTCATGTCCCGGTGAAAACCTCCTATGTCCTTGTGCGAGCCACTCTTGATGACAATGACCTCCACGCCGACCTTTTCGAGCAACTCTTCCAATCCCACGATCTGCGAGATAACGCCAATGGATCCCGTCATGGTCGCCGGATTAGCCACGATTTTGTCGGCAGCGCAGGCGACATAGTAACCACCGGAGGCTGCCGTCTCGCCCATGGAAGCGACGATCGGCTTGTTAATTTCCAGCAATCTTTCATAGATCTCGTTCGAGGCTACGACGCCCCCACCCGGGCTGTCAATGCGCAACACAATCGCCTTGACCCAATCGTCCGCCTCAGCCCGTGCCAGGTACTTGACGATCTCGTCGGAAAAAGCGCCACCAATGTAACTGGTGGATGACCCACCGCTGGCAATGACGCCCTCGACGCGGATGATGGCTACGGCGTCTCCCACACCAGGGCCGTCGCCCCCGTAACTCGAACTCGAAACGGCTATCACCGCCAACGCCGCTACGATCACACTGGCTCCGCAGATCAACAACACAACCAATCCGAGAACCAGCACCCACTTTTTGCTGCGCCGCTCAGACTCAGCAGCACCAGCAGATATTGTATTCGTCTCCATCTCTCAGCCTCCCTTTCTCGTTCGTCCGGCGCTCATTCGCCTGGCACTCATTCGTCCGGCACCAGGCGCACGAACCGCCGCCGGCCTACCTGCAACACGCGCTCCTCCACAACCGCTACCTCGGTCTCAATGCCGGACACCTTTTTGCCATCCAG
>CAYNKW010000016.1:5033-8796 GCA_964397845.1 uncultured Anaerolineae bacterium | reverse complement strand
GCTCCTCCACAACCGCTACCTCGGTCTCAATGCCGGACACCTTTTTGCCATCCAGCTTCACGCCGCCCTGCTGGATCAGTCGCCGTGCCTCGCTCTTGCTCTTGACCAGCCCGGCCTCTGCCAGCAGATCCACCACGTTGGATAGTTCAGCAACTGCAAAGACCGGCATATCAGGGGGCAATCCACGTTTTTGGAAGACGGTCTTAAAGTGCTCTTCGGCCCCTTGGACAGCTTTGTCGCCGTGGAAGATACTGACGATCTCGCGGGCCAGTTTCATCTTGGCATCGCGCGGGTGTAGACGCCCCTCGGCCAGCGCCGACTCGATGGCGATGATTTCGTCCGGCACCCAACGGGTGACCAGGTTCATATAGTTGGACATGGCGTGGTCGGGGATGCTCATCACCTTGCCGTACATGATCTCTGGCGGTTCGGCAATGCCGATGTAATTGCCGGTGCTTTTGCTCATTCGCAAGTGACCATCGGTGCCCACCAGGATGGGAAAGGTAAGACACACCTGGGGGCGCAGGCCAAATGCCTCCATCAGCTTACGACCGGCCAGCAAGTTAAAGAGTTGCTCTGTACCGCCGACCTGCACATCGGTCTTGAGCATCACGGCGTCGTAGCCCTGCATCAGGCCGTAAAAGAACTCGTGCAGCCAGATGGGCTCGCCTTTCGCGTATCGGTTGGCAAAATTGTCGCGGGCCAGGAATTGCTGCACCGTAAAATGCGACGCCAACCTGATTACATCCGCAAAGGAGAGCGAAGCCAGCCACTTGTCATTGTAGTCAATGATCGTTTTCTCCGCATCCAGCACACTGCACACTTGCTCGACATAAGTTTGGGCATTGGCCCGCGCTTGCTCTGGTGTCTGCTGCTGGCGAGCGCTGTCTCTATCGCTGGGATCGCCAACCAGGGCCGTAAAACTGCCCACCAAAAAGATCACCTCGTGGCCCAGTTCCTGAAACTGCACCAGCTTGCGCAGTGGCACCGTGTGCCCCAGGTGCAGGTCCGGCGCGGTAGGATCCACGCCCAGGTAGACACGCAGTGGCCGTCCCTCGGCCAGTCGCTCGCGGAGCTCGCGAGCCATCGTCTCTCGAATCTGTTCATCGCCAAACTCGGCGCCGCGCATCAAGATGGCCATTTGTTCATCAATTGATTTCATTGCATCAACTCCCTCATTTGAGATTCACAATACGAACAAGAAACAACAAGACCCACGATAGTGGATTTTCGTGGGTCTGGCAGGCGGATTGCAGCACAAAACGACGCCGAATAGCGCCGTCCATACGGCGCTACAATCCGCTCGAATAGATGTATTGCAGACCTACCCTGAAAACAGAAAGGAAAACCCGGTCTTTCATTCCACCTTTGCCTTCATTGCCCGTGCACGCGACACCGTATGCCGCTCCAGATCTATGATGAGGCGAAAATCCTGTACAACTTACAATTGGCATCTGGCAACGCAATGACCACCAACCCAATTATAGCCGAATACACCCAAAAGCACAAATCGTTTGACTTTATCGCCAACTTGGACTAAAATGGCACGCACTATCCTGGAAAAAGGGACGGGAGAACAGAGCCAATGAGCAAAAGGACGTCCGGCGCCGAGGTACGCCAGCAATTCCTCGACTTTTTTGCCAGCAAGGGTCACACCATCGTGCCCAGCGCTTCGCTGGTGCCCCACGATGACCCGACGCTGTTGTTCACCAACGCCGGCATGAACCAGTTCAAGGACGTTTTTCTAAGTGTGGGTAGCCGGCCCTATACCCGCGCCGCCGACACGCAAAAGTGCATGAGGGTCTCGGGCAAGCACAACGATCTGGAAGAAGTGGGTAAATCGTTCTATCACCACACCTTCTTCGAGATGCTGGGCAATTGGTCATTTGGCGACTATTACAAAAAAGAAGCCATCCAGTGGGCCTGGGAGTTGCTCACTGAGCGGTGGTGTCTGCCCAAGGAACACCTATACGTCACCGTCTTTGAGGACGGCCAGGGCAATCTGGGCCGCGATACCGAAGCTGCTGACTACTGGCTGCAAATGACCGACATCGCACCGCATCATGTGCTCTACTTTGGCCGTAAAGACAACTTTTGGGAAATGGGCGATACCGGTCCCTGCGGCCCGTGCAGCGAGATCCACTTTGACCGGGGACCAGCTTTCTGTGACATGCAGGACGTGCCAGGCCACTCCTGCCAGGTCAACGGCGATTGTCAGCGCTTCGCCGAGCTGTGGAACCTGGTCTTTATCCAGTACAACCGTTATTCCGACGGCACCCTGGAGATGCTGCCGGCCAAACACGTGGACACAGGCATGGGCTTTGAGCGGATTGTTTCGGTGTTGCAGGACAGACGGACCAACTATGATACGGATCTGTTCACTGGCCTCATGCAGCGCACCCAGGAACTGCTGAACCACACCGACGAACAGCGCGAGGAAAACCTGGTGGCCTACCGGGTCATCGCTGACCACGGCCGGGCGGTGACGTTCCTCATCGGTGACGGCGTGTTGCCAGGCAACGAAGGCCATAGCTATACCCTGCGCATGATCCTGCGCCGGGCGGCCCGCTTCGGGCGCAAAATCGGCTTCCAGGAACCGTTCCTGGCGGAGGTGGCCCAGATTGTTATAAACACCATGGGCGCCTTTTTCACCGAATTGCGCACCCGCCGCGAGTTCATCCTGACGACGATTACCGAAGAGGAAAAGCGTTTCCTCCGCACGCTGGACGCCGGGTTGGCGCACCTGGACAGTCTCATGGCCGATCTCTCTGCTCGGAGCGAGACCGTTATTCCTGGCGAGGCGGCCTTTAATCTCTGGTCGCAAGATGGCTTCCCCCTGGATCTGACCCGCGACATTGCCGAGGAAAACGGCTTTACTGTGGACGAAGCTGGCTATCAGGCAGCCATGGCCCGGCACATAAAGATCAGCGCTGCCGGGCAAAAGTTCCAGGCTATTGACACCGAGCGCCTGGTGGTATACAGCGACTTGCTGGCGGCTCTGAAGGCGCAGCGCCTTCTCGGAGACGCGGGGGTGGTCCACGTCTACACGGAGGGCACAGCGGCCGACAGTCAGGTAGTGGCCTTTCTCCGGGATGGCACATCGGTCACGGTCGCAGCGCCAGGCGACGCCGTCGAAGTCGTGCTGGCAACGACGCCGTTCTACGTCGAGAGCGGCGGCCAGATCAGCGACACAGGCCGCATCGTGGGCCAGGATTGGGAGGTAGAGGTGACCGACACCCACCAGCCGACGCCCGGCCTCATCGTCCACGTCGGACAGGCGGCCGGTGGATCGCCCCGCGTGGGGGACGCCGCCCGGGCTGAGGTAGACGCCCGGCGACGCCAGGACATCGCCCGCAACCACACGGCCACTCACCTGCTGCACAAGGCGCTGCGCACCGTTCTGGGCGAACACGTTGCTCAGGCTGGCTCGCTGGTCGCGCCGGATCGCCTGCGCTTTGACTTTATCCATCCGGCGGCCGTCACGCCAGAGCAATTGGAGGCCATTGAGACAATGGTCAACGACGCCATTTTGGCAGCTTATCCCATGCGCGCCTTCCAAACGTCTTACCAGGACGCGGTGAGCAGCGGGGCCATTGCACTCTTTGGCGAAAAATACGGCGACGAGGTACGCGTGATAAAGGTGGGCAATCCGGATCATCCCTACAGCCAGGAGCTCTGCGGCGGCACCCATGTGGGCAACACGGCCGAGATCGGTCTCTTTCACATTGTCTCGGAGGCCAGTGTGGGCACCGGCTTGCGCCGC
>CAYNKW010000016.1:0-4933 GCA_964397845.1 uncultured Anaerolineae bacterium | reverse complement strand
GATCGGTCTCTTTCACATTGTCTCGGAGGCCAGTGTGGGCACCGGCTTGCGCCGCATCGAGGCCGTGACCGGTAGAGCGGCTCACCAACTGGTGCGCTATTACCTGGCCGAGTTGGACGCTGCCGCCGCAACCCTGGCCTGCCAGCCCGAAAAAGTCCGTGACCGGGCCGTTGCCTTGACAGAGACTGTCCAGGCTCAGGAAAAGAGTATCGCCCGCTTGCGCCGCGAGCTGGCCCGCCACGATTTCGAGAGTCTGCTAGCCCAGGTGCAGGAGGTAAACGGGGTGCCGGTGTTGGCCGCCGAGGTCAAAGCGGCCAACATGGAAACCCTGCGCCAGATGACCGACTGGTTCCGCGACCGGCTGCCCTCTGGTGTGATCGTGCTGGGCGCGGTGATGAACAGCAAACCCGGCCTCGTCGCCGCCGTGACCACCGACCTGGTGGCACGGGGCTTGCACGCCGGCAAACTGGTCAAGGCCACGGCCCAGATCGTCGGTGGGGGAGGGGGTGGCAAGCCGACGCTGGCTCAGGCCGGCGGCCGCGACACCTCGAAACTGAAAGAAGCCATCAACGCAGTACCAGATTTGGTGAGAGAATCGTTGTGACTTGGCTTTGAGGAGCAAGCAATGAACAACGAGGTGATCTCTTGCCTGGGCCTTGGCACAAGGACGGAATGGGCAAAGCTTCACACAACCGAGAATTCCGCAGTTTGATGGATCTGGGCACCGCCTCCGTCAAAGCCCTGATCGTAGAACTGGGAGGGACACAAACACACATCTGGGGGCACGGACGGGCCCCCCTGGAAGGCGGCTATGGGCCTGACGGGACGATCGTTGATCGCGAGGCCGTGGCTGCTGCGTGCGATGCAGCCCTTTCGGCAGCCGAGGGGATGACGATCGAGACCCTTGGCCACAACATCGTGCCCGACCAATCGGTGTGGAGCGTGCCGGGCTGGCTGTGCCACAGACACACCTTTGCCTTTCAGCGTCGCCGCTCCTGGCCGAAGAGACGTATCTCCCGGCGGGAGTGGCTGGCAATGCAAGCACGGCTAGATCGCACCGTGGCAGGTCTCTCTGGCACGCCGGTGGATGTCATCCCTACCGTTCGGGTGGACGGCAGCACCGTGACGGATGTCATTGACTTGCGGGGCGAGAAGCTGGCGCTGGAGGTGTTTGTCACCAGCGCCGATTCTGATGCGCTGGCGACGTTCCAGAAAGTAGCAACCACCTTGGAATTGGATCCGCCCACTTTTGTTTCGGAAGCGCGGGCAGCGGCGGCAGGACTGCCCAACGACGGCGTGCTCCTCGACGTGGGCCGATGGGGCACCAACATTACAGTGGCCCGCCTGGGGCAACCCGCCGACGCTGCCTGGATACCCTTTGGCGGACAGAGTTTCTACCGCACGCTGATCAACGGCTTTGGGCTGACCCCCGCCCGGCTGCCAGGCTTCTGCCAGGCCTACGCCGAGGGATGGCTGCCACCTGAAACGACGACAGCCGTTGGCGCGGCGCTGGTGGATCCGGTGGCTCGTTGGTTGGATTTGGTGGCCGGGCAACTGGCAGGCCTGGCAACCGAAACGTCACTTCCACATCAGATTTACCTGGCAGGTGGGGCCAGCCGTTTGCCAGCCGTACCGCAAGGTTCGCGTCGCTACGCCTGGATGCGCCAGCTTTCCTGGCCCCGCCACCCGGAAGTCCATCTCTGGCAAGCCGCCAGTGTGAGCCACCTGGCGAACCACACCGGCTATATCTGGGACGCATCCGACCTGGTGCGCCTGGGCCTGGCGCGGCTGGCCGTCAACATCGAGTAACGATGAGTACCAAACAAATTCTACATCTGGAAAAAGATGATGACATTGACGTCATCCGAGAAAAACTGGAGCGGGCCCAGGCCGGCCAGGTACTCCTGGTCGTGCCCCACAACAGCCGGGCTTTCAAATCGCCCCTCGATTTCCGCCTGCTTCGACGTCAGGCGAGGCGGTTAGCCCTGGAAGTCGCCCTGGTCTCTAACCACCCCGTGACACGAGACCTGGCAGCGCAAGAAGGCGTCCGTGTGTACGGCTCTATCTGGTGCAGCAAAAGAGCGCGGCGCTGGTCATTGCGCCGTCGGCCTCGCCCGCGATCTCCAAAGAAGCGCAAAATCCCGCTGTGGCGGCGGATGCGCCGCCTGCGATGGAAGGGTTCTGCTTGTGGCGAGCAGTTCGGAGCCATCTTGTTGCTCCTGGTCACAGCGGCAGCCGTCTACGGATTACTCTTTGCCATCGTGCCTACGGCCACGGTTACCTTGGTGCCAGCTACGCAACCCATCCGCGCCGAGATGCAGGTCTTTGTCAGTCGCGATGTGGAGGAGGTGGACCTGCAAACAGGCCGCGTCCCGGCCAAGCTGATCCAGGTGCAAGTGGAAGACAGCGGCCAAGTCCCCACCACCGGCAAACGAGATGCGCCCGACAGCCTGGCCGCCGGCAGCGTGCTATTCATCAATCAGTTGAGCCAGCCGGTAACCGTGCTCACGGACACCATCGTCTCCACTTCCCTGGGCACCGTAATCCGCTTCCGCACGACGGAAGCCGTGGAATTGGCCCCCGCCATCAATGAAACCGGCACCGCGCCTATAGAGGCATTGGAACCCGGTTCCGGCGGCAACGTGGACGCCAACCTCATCAACAAAGTAGAGGGCCTCATTTCACTGCAAGTGCGTGTGACCAACCCGGAGCAGACTACAGGGGGGGGCTTTCGTCAGATCGGCGCCGTGACCACGGCCGACAAAACTCGCCTACGCAGCCTTCTCTTGCAGCAACTGCAACAGCGCGCTCTGGCCGAGATTCAGAAAGAGTTGGCCGACGGAGAGATGATTTTGCGAGAGACCGTTCGGGTAGATGCCATTCTGGGCGAGGACTATGATCAGTTCGTAGGCGAACCGGCCGAGTTCCTGGGCCTGGAGACACGGGCTCTCGTCAGCGCCATGGTCTACGAAGAGCGGCACGTCCGGGCGCAGGTGTTCCGCGCCTTGGGTAACGCGCTGCCAGAGGGCTTTCGCCTGGTGCACGGAACCCAAAGGCTGGAAACCATCGAATTGACAGATGTCCTGCTGGAAGAACGGACTGTCTTGCTCACTGCCAAGGCTACGGCCACAGCCTCCGCAACTATAGACCAGACTGCCGTGTATCAGGCTGTCCAGGGCAAGCCGACAGAGCTGGCCCGGCTGACGCTGACGCGGACCTTGCCCCTGGCCGTGCCCCCCGATATCCAATTGGGACCCGAATGGATGAAAGACCTGGGCTGGCTGGAACGCGTCCCTTGGTTGAGCCCGCGCATTCTGGTCCACGTCAAAGAAATAGCACCACAGCAACAGACGCGGGAGGAGGGGTAGGCAGTGAACGGTGAAACAGAGTTCCCTGGCCGAATCCTGTCTCTGGACGTGGGAGAGCGACGGATCGGTATCGCCATCAGCGACGAAACGCAAACGCTGGCCCGCAGCCTGACGGTACTCCACCGTCACTCTAAAGCCCAGGATTTCGCGGCACTGGTCCGTCTGGTGCGCGAGCAAGCCGTGATGGCCATCGTCATCGGGCTGCCGTTGTTGCTGGATGGCACCGAGGGCCAGCAGGCTCGCTACATTCGACGCTATGCTGCTGCCTTGGCCGAGGCGCTGGGCGCCCAAGGCCTGGACATGTCCATGATCTTTCACGACGAAAGCATGTCCACCATCACCGCCACCGAGGTGATGATTGCCAGCGGCCGCAAACGCCGCGCCCGCCGCCGTCACATTGACGCCGTCGCCGCTGCTGTCATCCTGCAAGACTATCTGGACACGTGTTCCAAAGCACCTGGATTGACATAACGTATTTGCGTTTCACGTGGTGCGTGCTGCATAGTCCGTGATTTGCGAGAGGTTTCCGATGAAATATATCTTGCGCTTTCTTGTGTTTCTCCTGGCCATTACAGCCCTGGTCTCCGTCCTGGTGGGTGGGGGACTCTACCTGTGGAGCAAAATGCAAAAGGAAGGGGAGCAGACGAGCGACTGGCTCTCCAATGCCGATCTTTCACCTTCCTCCATCGAACGGATGGCCATCGGCCTATACCTGCGTTACCGGCAAGATGACATTGAGCGCCCGCCCAGCGATGACGAAACGCTGGTGCCGTTCACCATCGAACCGGGTGAGACGGCTGTCACCATAGCCGTCCGCCTGGCCGAGGGAGGCTTGATCAACAATGCCGAACTATTTCGGCTGTACATTCGTTACTACGGCGTGGACGCCCACCTGGAGGCCGGTGATTTTGAGCTGCGCCGCAACATGACCATGGAAGAGATCGCCGAGGCGCTGCAGCAGGCCCGCATGGAAGAAGTGACCGTGACGATCCTGCCCGGCTGGCGCGCCGAAGAGATCGCCGAGATGCTGGAGCGCGAAAACATCATGCGCAGCGACGCCTTCCTGGCCCTGGTCCGTCAGGGCACCTTTGCCTACGCCGTGCTGGCCGACCGGCCCGAGGGCAGTACCCTGGAAGGCTACCTCTTCCCAGAGACCTACCGCCTGCCAGCCCAGGCCACCGCTCTAGACCTGGTGGAGCGGATGCTCAAGACCTTTGATCAGCGCTTCACTCCCGAAATGCACCAGGCGGTCAACCAGCAGGGTATTACTATTTACGAGGCGGTCACGCTGGCCTCTATCGCCGAGCGCGAAGGCGTCGTGTCCGAGGAATTGCCGATCATCGCCGGTGTTTACTTTAACCGGCTGGAGCAGGGCATGTACCTCCAGGCTGACCCTACCTTCCAGTACGCCCGCGGCTACGACGCTGCCAGCGGCCAGTGGTGGGCACCTTTTGACGTAGAGGACGTGGAATTGGTGCAATCGCCGTACAACACCTTTCTGAACCCAGGCTTGCCGCCCGGCCCCATCTGCAGCCCCAGCCAGGCCGCGCTGGAGGCGGTGACCT
>CAYNKW010000015.1:15365-33830 GCA_964397845.1 uncultured Anaerolineae bacterium | reverse complement strand
TCATGACGACGATGGCGTTGATGCGCTCCGTGTCGGCCCGCCCTTGCAACGACTCGTAGGCCAGGTTCACGGCATCGAGCAACGCCGTGTCGCCGCCCACATCCAGGGCCTCAATAGTACTCAGAAGTTGGGCCCGGTTGTCTTCCAGTTCGTCCAGCGGCACCGTTTCGTAAACCTGGCTGCTGAACTCGATGAGGCCGACCCGCTCCAGGTCGCCCTGAATTTGCTCCACAAAGGCTCGCAGCGCTGCCTGAGCGTTCTGGATTTTCTCCCCTCTCATGCTGCCAGAGACGTCCACCACCAGGTAGACGTTGGTGTGGCGCTTGGTGTACCACCACACGTTGCGCACCACGTCCACCACGGCGGCGTTGGGCAATTGCAGGCTGGTCTGCGGCTGCGCCGGGTCCACGCCATTGGCCGCCGTCAGCGGCGAGGCGGGATCGGTCAGCGAGATACTCAGGTCGGCGGGACGGTAGCCGGCGGCCAGGACTTGCGCCTGGGCGCCACCGGAGCGCAGGAAATCACGAAAGCGGGAAAAGGCCAGGCGCTCATTGGTCGTCAAGTCGGGCATCTCTAGCAGCGCCAGGGGGTGATCTTCCCACAGCGAGCCTTCCTTGGGATAGACGGCCACGATCCGGTCGCGCTGGTTCTGGTTGAGGTAAACGACCAATTGCTCCTGGCAGACAAAGGCATCCAGGTAGGAACGGCCTTCTTGCAACACGCGCTGCACCACGGCCCACTCGCCCTCGCCGTAGTAGCGCACTGTCTTTTCGATGGCAGCCACGTAATCGAGCGTGTCCTGGCGCTGCGCGTCCTCCAGCGTCAGCCCGCGAGTGACGCCTGCGCCGGCGTAGAACTCGGCCAGAGTAGCCAGCAGCCCGCTGGCGGAGCCGGTGGAAGGGTGCGACCACTTGAAATTGGCGTCGCTTTGCGCCTTGTTCAGCAGGTCTTCCCAGCCGAGGGGCTTTTCCGCGTAGCCCATGCCGCGAGCCACGTCCTCCCACACGGCAATGACCACCGGACTGACGGCGTAGCGCACCGTCTCGCCGACGACGGGCAGGTCGGTGCCGCGAGCGTTCATCCAGGCCCGGTCAAGCTGATAGAGCCACAGCGACGAATCGGGACTGATGGCCTGGAGTTCGCCAGCCAGCACGCGGTCAATCATCGCCTCCGGATCGAGGCGGACGGGCTGCACGACCATCTTTTGGCCATCGGGCGTCTTGAACCCCTGGCGGTTGAACTCGTCCACCAGTTGGCTAAAGAGGGCCTCCTTCTCCGGCGAGTAGGCCACGACCAACGTAGCACCGGTTCGCACGGGGGGCGACGTCGCCTTGTCGTCCTTGTCACCCGTGAGGGCCGAGTACAGCAGAGCCGAGACACCGCAGCAAAAGACGACGATCACCCCCAGCAAGATGCTCAGGACGATCAGCCAGTTTCTGGTGCTGGATCTCTTGGCCCGGGGAGCGTTATAGCGTCCTTTTTGACTCATTACCTTGCCTCCCCTAGCGACCTGCGATATTGCGGTCGAACCACTGAAGCAGGCCCACCAGCGTGTCCCGGTCTGGCGACTTCATGCGGGTGGTGCGGGGCACGATGAGCATCGCACCCTGGTCCTGCCACTGGACAAAGAGGCTGCCCGGGGCGTCCAGGGACACGTCGGGGTTCACCGGGCGCAGGCCGCGTGCCAGCGCGTCCCGTTGCATGTCCTCCGAGAGCAGGAATTTCTCAAATTCCAGGGCTGCGTTCTTTTCCAGCGCCGAGGTCTCTGGCCCCATCCAGACAGTGAGCGGAAAGTCGAACCAGGTGACGTATTTGGGATAATAGATACGCAGCGGGTCGGCCCAGCGGGTCTGGATGCCGGCCATGTTGGTCAGCAGGTCGCTCTCTAACAGTTGGCCAGCGTCGCCAGTAGAGTAACCAAAGAGTGCCAGGTCGTTCACCGTGTACGCGCCACCGGACAGGTCGCTCATAGAAGACAGGATCTCGGCCAGCCACGCTTGAAAATCGGCATTCCCCACCTCGTCGGGACCGATGCCGGTGCTATCGTAATACTCGCCAGCAGCGGCGATCATGGCTGCCAGGCCGCTGATGTTCTTGCGTGGGTTAGAGATGGCCAGCTTGAAATAGAGCCAATCAGTCTCACCGCCGATGTCCTTCCAGCCGCCTTGCAGCCTGGCCGCGTCGTGGATGGCCTGCCAGGTGATCTCGCCGTAGGCGGTCTCCAGTACTGTAGCCCGGCTCTCATAGATGCCCCATACGAGCAAAGAGATAACCACCGGCCGCGCCCGGTACTCGCCGTCGGTCAGGAACACATCGCGGCCCAGCCGCTCCTTGTATGTGACGTTGACCAGATCTACCAGGTAGCGGTTTTCGGGGATCCAGGCTGTGGGCAGCGGGTCCATTTCGTCGCGTTCCAGGCGACCCTTGGCCGTCCAGCCATCCATGGGGATGATCGTCACTTCGATGGGGACGCCCTCCAGTTCCTGCTTCCCGTCATTGAACCGGCGGGCTGCTTCCTGCACCCAGGGTTCCACCGGCAGCGCACAGACGACCCGCACCTCCAGCTTGTCTGGCGCGTCCGGCAGCACAAGCGTGTCGCTGTCTTGTCTATTGGCCCACTGCCAGACCAACGACGCAGCGACAATGAGCACTGCTAAAGCGATCACCACAAAGAAAACGATGCGCGTTCTACTCATCTTCCAACTCCTTCTCGACTCCCTTCCACCGCCAACGTAAAAGGTATCTCTTACTCTTGGCCCTGGTCTGCCGGAGCGTGTCAAAGGCCTGATGCACTCCCGGCGTCTTGTTGGCCGGATCCGGTTGCAGGCCTGCCTGTCGAATCACAGCCTCGGCCAGAGCCAGGTGCGCCGGCAACATCCATTTACTTGTTGATACGCCCTTTCTCGCCCAAAGTTGCAGCACGTCTGGCGTGTGTCCTGACAGACCCAGTTGTCGAACATCGTCCCAGGGAATGAGGCGCGTTTGCACGCCTCGCAGGCTCAACGAACGGATTTGCAAGCCGTCTTCCCTGACGATGACCTGAGCGACCAGATCGGACAGACTAACCCAGCCAGAACCGATGAGCGCCAGCCAAAGAATCACCGTCACGGCCAGAGGGCAGCTTTTCACGGCGACGACAATCAACAAAAGGATCAAGAACGCAGCCACAGAAGGCAGCGTTCGCGTCAGGGGAAAACGAAAAGCCGTGCCTCTATTGTCCATGTTTCCATCACCTGGCCCAGAACAATCTCCCCGAAAGCTCGAACAGGGCTTTCGGGTAGATCAGACAAGCATCCATTCTTTATTTCAGCCCCAGGCGCGCTTTGCGCTCGGTCAGTTGCGCGTCGAGGATATCGCGCTCCAGGACCTCGTCCATCTGAGCATCCAGGCGGCTGGCCAGCATCTCGCTGCGGGCCGAGGCCTTGTCCAGCCGGGCGCGGATAGATTCGGCCATTTGGGCCACATCCGTATCGCCAGCACCCACCAGGTCGTCCAGCGATTTGATAGCCCGGGTAGTGACTTCTTTGGCCTTGGCCAGTTCCAGCAGGCCTTTCAGCTCCTCGCGCTCTTGCTTGATGGTGGTCAGTCTGGCTTCCAGCTTGAGCTTGGCGTCCAACAGCGTCTGGTACTCTCGCTGTTGGCGGTCCCACTGCTCGCGGTAGTTTTGGGCCATGCGCTGCGTGGAATTGAGCTTGCTCTGGACGGCCAGGGCCAGTTCCTCTTTGCCCTGCGTCAAAAAGAGGTCAATGTTGCGATCCAGTTCGGCCGCCTTGGCCTCAAACTCTTTCATCTTGCGTTCGAGGGTCTTGACTTGCCCTCCAACGGTGGCGGCGGCGTCTTCCAGGTCTTCCAGGTTGTCTTCGACCTGGCGAATGTATTGATCCACCACAGCCAACGAGTTGGATTTGAGGGCTCTATCTACCAGTGCGTGCAGGTTGGCCTTGATAAGAGTGTCAATTTTCTGCAAAAGAGATGCCATTGTAGCCTCCTTTTGGGTAATTAGACCGTTAGGTTATTAGGTTATTAGGTTGTTAGGCGCAGCTTCCGGGCGATGAGAATGACAGCCACCAGTCCCACCGCCGCCAGCACGGCTCCCAGCCCTCCAATGCCCGTCGCTGGTATCTGGCCGCTTCCTACGGGCGTGCGGGTAGGTGTAGGAGCGCCCGGCTCGAGTGTGCCGGCAGGCGGGAGGACAGGGGTGTTGGTTACCCTGGGGGTGGGCGTGGGTAGTGGCGTGTTGGTGGGCACAGGCGTGGGGGTGGGCAGCGGCGTGTCCGTTGGCGCCAGAGCTGTCTCCCGGGCAACGGCCGTGGCCTCGGCAACGACTTGGGTGGCCTGGGCCGCCCGCTGCTCGTCGCGTCGGGGCTTCTCGTAGATGAAATAGTATACGACGGCCAGTAGTCCTATCAAGATCAACCCCACCATGCCAATGGCAATAATAAAGAACACGCGATTACGGCCCCGCTCCTCCTCCACTGGCTGCTCCCCCAGTTCTGGTCCAAGCGAGAATCTGTCGTCCATTGGATGCTCCTCTCTCACTGTGCGATTTGGTCAGCTTTTGGTCTGGCACGAATAGCAGCAACGATAGCCGCTGGCGATCAGCGAATCAATTCCAGATTGGCGAACGGCACAAATACCCGCTTACCCATTGCCAATTCTACCTCCGCACCCCGAAACGTCACCCCCGTCGCCAGCTTCCTGGGCAAGGTCGGAAGGGCGACGACCGTGCCCGTTGCTCCTGCGTAGGGTTGGCGCAAGATTCGCACGGTGACACCTTCCTCCAGAGAACGATCAGCCACAGGCTCGGCTGAGGGTGCTTCACTGGCCACCAGCGGTACGATCACTTCCGGGCGCACCTGCTGCCAACCCGTCTGGACCTGTCCACTGAGGGAGAGCTCGCGGCCATCGTTGGACTTGAGCACATCAAAGATGACCGGAGACACAGGAATCGCTCCCCATCCCTCGGTGACGAGGATGGGAAACTGGGCCGCGATCGCTGCCGGCAACAGGCTGCCCTCCAGACTGCCGACGATGATGCCCCGTACCTGGATCTCGCCGGCAAATTCCAGGGCCTCAAGCGTCATACCCTGACCTGCCAGAACCACCGCTCCCTGAGAGCCAACCTCAATATTCTCCCGTGTCAGCACGCTTTGCGGAGAGTCGGCCAGCGTCTTGAGCACACCATGACCTTCTTTGCCGTTTCCCCACACCCCTTGCACGATAGCCCCCACCGTTTCGATGGCGGCCCCCCAGTTTGGGCGCACGCTGGCCACTCGACCGCGCATACCTGCGCGCAACTCTACAACAGCCGTGTCCGCTTCGATGAGCACCCGCCCCGCTCCCACAGCAGCCAGAAAGCCATTCACCGGGGAACGCACCGTGCGCCGAAAAAGCCCGCGCCGGACAGCTACCGGTTCACCGGCTTTCACGTCGTCTCCCTCTTGCTTGAGCAGGTATTGCTTGATGTTGCCTTCCAGAACCTTCAGGGCATGCGCGACCTCGACAATACGATAACCGCCAGGCATCGCCGCTTGAGCCACGGCGTCCCACGGTTCCACCCGCTGACCCACGCGCACGACCACTTCACCGGGCAGCGGCAACATCCGTTCTCGTCGAATCGTTGTCAAGGGAGACACTCGTGTTTCAGGGGGATAGTACATGTTACAGATCCCCAAGTTGCCCCGACGAATTTGGCAGCGACGGCGACGCCCAGACGCCCAGTTCGCGCAACCATTGGCGGGCGGCCGTCCGCCGCGCTTCTTCCTTCTCTGGCCAGACCAGGGGACGGCCGCGGGCGTCAATGATCACTCCCACAGCTCCGCCCCAGGCCTCCATCCGTACTCCTTTGCCTGGCCCGACACCGAGATCAAAGCGACGGGTCGGGCGGAGTTCCAGAACCGCCTTCACACCTACCGGCACAATGATGCGCTCCAGAGAGCCGAACTGCACGTCTCCCTCGTAAGCGCCCATGGCGGACTTGACTTTGAAAGAGAGTACCTTGTCGCCCAGCCGGGCCACACCCACAGGAGAGATGACCGAGCCAAGATCGAGGAGTCCATTCTGCTCCAACATCTGCGCCGCAGCCAGGGGCTGCACCGTGGCCAGGGCCCCCAGGGCCGGCAGAGCCCCCGTTTTGTCCAGCACCAGACGAAGGGTCCGAAAGGCGGGTTGAACAGTGTCAAGCAACATCAGAGCAGCATGGCCAGGAGACGGTGCATAGCACAGGACGCTCCCGCTGCCAATGATCTCGTTCAACACGGGCGATCCCCTACGCTCTCGGAAGGGCCAACCGTGCCGCGCCTCTGCCAGCGCCAGGGATATGACTTCGCGGGTCACTGCCTGCTCGATGAGCAGGTCCTCCTGGGTTTGCGGCACCGTCCAGGGACGTAATTCTTTGTTCATCACCAGGTGCCGCACCCGCTCCGGGGTCACGTCTTCCGGCAGCCAACGGGTCACCTGTTCCACAGGCACCCGGTGCAAGAGCCCGCCCATGCTAGCGCCCACACCTAGCCCGGTCAGCACGTTCAGCGAGAAGCGACCATCCCGCGCAGCAGCCACAGTGGTCGTCATGCCACCGACGTCTATGCCCAGCACGCCGTGCCGGGGCCGGTCATTCAGGCGATCCAGATAGCGGATCACGTGTCCGAAGCCCTGAGCAGTCGGCAGGATATCACCGGGAGACCATCTGTCGAACAGATTCAGGCCAGACAGCCGGGACATGACAGTCTGGCGAAAAATCTGATCCAGTTCGGCCTGGGCAGGGCCTAGATTTTCCATATCGAGGGTGGGTCGGACGTTGTCTACGGCCCGCAACTCAACTTGTTCACCGAGGAGCTTGGCAATCTGGCTGCGCAGCGCAACGTTGCCGGCATAGATCATAGGTGGACGTTCTGTCTCCAGTTGTACGGCGAGGGCCATGAGGCGAGCCATATCCACCACTGGCTTGGTCGCTCCGCCATCCACGCCCCCCACGAGGAGGATCACATCTGGCTGGGCGTTCCGCACCAGTTGTAGCTGTTGCTCATCGCTCCGGCGCTCTGGTTCATCCTTGGCGATCAGGCCGACGAGATGACTGTAGGTAGCGCGGGCCGCTCGTCGGGCGCTATCCAGACTGACATTACCGGACAGTCCGGCGCTCACCACCCGCAATGGGGGGCTGGCACTGATGGTAGCAGCCACGATGTCCACTCCCTGCCCGCCGCCCCGCTCCGGGATGATCAACTGGCCGTCTCTGTCCAACATCGGCCGGCCCGTGCTCTCGGTCATTTGCTGAACGGCATGGTAGATACCGGCAGTTACGTCGTGCCAGGGAGCACCGCCGGTGCTGGGCACCTGGCTGCGGGCAACAAAGCGATACTGACCATCCACCAGGCCCAGCAAAATGACTTTGGTCGTCGTGCTGCCACAATCTACCGCCAGGATGGAACCAACCTTGTCACCGGCCATAACTTGACTCCGACTCCACCGCTAATCGTCATAAGCCCAGGACGTTCATCAAGAATGTGATCCGCTCTACCAGCAGAGAGATGCGGGACATCACCAGACTGCCGAACAGTGCGCCAAAGGTAAACATCAAAAACCACCGCCCCACGCCGGCACCGACTTGAACCAGCTTGCCCCGCAGTCGTCCCAAACGACTCCGCCCACCGGCTGTGAAGGCAAAATAGAGCAGTGTGCAAACGGTGCCTACGACAATAAAGATGGCATTGGTAACGGGGTACCATACGTCCTCCGGCGCATAGTCGGCCAGATAGTCTGCCGGATTGAGAGAGAGCATTGTGCCCTCAACCTGCGGAATCAAGGTACCAAAGATAGCGCCGCCCAGGGCCACAGCAGCCCCAACGCCAAAGAGATAAGCCAACGGAAGCGAGCTGATCTTGAAACCGGAGCCACGCCCTTTGAGCAGAAGCAGTGCACCCAGCACCAACGGCACCAGCGTATAGCCCACCTCTACTGGATTCCGACTGCCAATGCGGGCTACCACGCGCGGTAGAAACACGCTGTGCCAGGCCACGACCCAGGCAAAGCCTAGCGCCAGGCCCACCAACAGGTGCTCCGCAATGCGGAACAGAGGATTGTCACCCAGCAAATAGCTGAAAACCATGAGGGTCAGCGCGAAGGCCAGCCAGGGGCCAAAATCGCTCAACAGGTCTACCAGCAAGTCCGTCACTTTTTCCCTCCCCGGGTGACCAGGTGGACCACGTTGCCCAGGAGAATGAGCAACACGATGACCGCCTGAGCGGCAACCTGCGAGCCCAGGCTATCTATGGCTTTACCCTTCCGTCCGGCCTGCGCTTCGTACTCTGCCGCGCCGGGCAGACCCACCAACAGCGCCTGCAACTGACCTGAATCCAGGTAGGGCTGGGCGTAGGGCGCAGTGGCAGCGCTGACGCCGGCCACCACTGGCACGCCAGTGCGGGCGGTTATCTGCTCCACCCAGGTACGCAGCGTGCTCTTGTCACCGGCCAACTCTACCACCAGGCTCACCGATGACATGTCGTTGACACCCTGGGCAATGGCAGATTGGCTGACCGGTTGCCCGCCCCGGTAGTCGTTCTGCCCTTCACCGGCCGGGCCGACGTCCAGGAAACGCCGCACCGAGGCTGGTTGATTGGGCAAGTAGCCCAGGTGAATGTAATCCTCGCCGTAGATATAGCCCCATTCCTCTGCCAGTTCATACAGCACGTCCCCAGCCAGGGCTGCCCCTTCCGGGTAAAGGCTGATGGCCATGATCCGCACACCACGACGCATCAGGTGATCCACGATGGCCTGCGCTTGCAGGGATAACTCGGCAGCCGTCGCCGGGTTGTAGTCGAATGCCACAACGACCACTGAATCAGCCGGCAACTCGTGCAAGAAGGCATAAAAAGATTCCGCACCAGCCTGCAATTCCTTAGCATCGGCAGGGCCGTAGATAGGGCCTATCAAAATGGGCACGACGACCGCTGCCAACAACAACAGATAGATGAGAACTCGCTGTACGCCCACCACAAAGCGCGCTCGCGCGCGTCGAGGCACAGCAACGGTGGACACCGGCGGCTGGGCCACGATCTCGGCAAACAGATCGCCGGATATAGGAGGGGCCTCCACCGCTACCGCCTTGGGCCGCGTAAGGTGTGGCAGGCTGATGATGGGCTCGACAGACAAGACGCCCTTGATGCCAGCCAGAGGGCCACTGAGTTCCGCGATTTCCTGTTCCCCAACCGTTTCTTCACCCGGTTCGTGGGGTCGCAGGGCCAACAGCCAGTCGGGAATATCCGCCCGCGCCAAGCCCTCAGCCTCCTCTGCCCCTGCGGCCGGCTCCTCTGGAGGAGCAAGCGGCTCCTCCAGGACAGGTGGTCCCTCCAGGGCACGCAACTCCAGAATTTCGGCAAGCTCCTCCAGTCCTTCGCTCGTGAAGGGAGACACTTCCTCTCCCACAGGCGCTTCGGTAGAGGGTTGCGGTTCCTCCAGCCAGGAGGGCGACTCTGCGGCGGGTTCTTCTTCGATCTCGGTCGGAGGGAGAGCCGGAGCTCCCAGCTCTTGGAGCCAGTCCGGCGGTGCTGTATCTTTGTCTTCGGTTGTCACTTTGCTGTCGGCAGGCACCGGTCCCTGCAGCCAATCAGGTACCCGCAATTCGCCCTCTTCGATGGTCACGTCCGGCACCTTCGGCTGTGTCAGCCAGTCGGGCGGCGCAGCCTCTTCACCGGGCACATCCTCTGTCAGAACCGGCTCCATTCCCTTAGTCTCTTGCAACCACTCAGGTATCTCGATTTCTTCTTCGCCCTCACCGCCCCCAGGTTCCTCAACGGCTGCTTCGGGCATGATGAGCGCCAGCGGATCAGATGGCTCCCCCTCTTTCCCCTCCGGCTTTCTCACCTCCCGCAGCCATTCGGGCATTTCCTCGCCTTCAGGTTCCGCAAGAGCTGGCACCTCTGGAGCAGGTGTGGTCTCGACGGGAGAAACGATAGTTTCCTCTTCTCGCAACTCAGCCAGCCATTCAGGGAGTTCCTCCTCGTTGGCAACAGAAGCAACAGGGCTCTCGGGGAACTCGACTGCTGGCGGCACCTCGACAACGGGAAGCTCTTCCTCCTCGTCCTCAGGCATCTCGGCCGGCGGCGGCTCCTCGACGAGAGAGGGAATCTCCCCCGCTTCTGCCCCTGGCTCGCCCAGGTCGCGCAACCAGTCGGGAAGCTCTTCTTCCTCGGCCAGCGGTAGTTCCTCGACGAGAGGGGGAATCTCTTCTGCTTCTGCTCCGGGCTTACCCAGGTCGCGCAACCAATCGGGAAGCTCTTCCTCCTCCAATTCCAAACCGGTTGCATCGGAGGGTTCAGCCGCGACTTTGGCCTCGGGTTCTCGGAGGCTGCGCAGCCAGTCAGAGACTTCGACTTCAGCCAGAGGAGGGGCGATTTCTTCGGTTTCTTCGGCTTCTTCCGCTTCCTGTTCCCAACCTTCGCCTTCAGAACGAAGGGCCTGTAACCAATCGGCGAACTCTGGCTCTTCCGACTTTTCCGGTTCGACCGGAACGGGCTCCTCGCCAGGCTCTCGCAGGACGGCCAGCCAATCTTCAGGTTCAGCCTCGGCCAGAGGGGCAGGCTTCTCTGCAGGCTCGGGTTCGCGGCCGGGCTCGGCCACGCGGTCCTGGAGAGAGAGAGGTTCTTCTTCCTCCTCCTCTGGTTTCACCAAACCATACGTGATGAGTAGTTTCTGAAGCCAGGAAGGCACTTCTTCAGGAATGTCACCGGAGGCATCCGGTAGCGACGAGGGGTTCAGCTCGCCAGTCTGCTTTTTAGGAAGAGAGAGGCCCTTGATAGGCACACGCCGCGTTGGCTCCGATTCAGGGATTGGGGAGGCAGTCGTCAGGCGCGCGCCACACTCATCGCAGAATACAGCACCCGAATCGTTCTCTGCGCCACACTGGGGACATTTCGTTCCGCCTGCTGTCGGCGCAGGCAGAGGCTGCCCACACGCGCTGCATGACTTGCCGTCATCTGGATTTGTCGCTCCGCAACGCGGACAATGAATCATCGAAAAACGCTCCTCGCTGCCCAGCAAGCCCTGTTCAGGGTGCGCTAGTCGGCATAGGGACGATCAATGCCCATCAGCAACCGGAGGCCAATCACGATGGTTCCCAGCGCCACACCCAGCAAGATACCGCGTGCGCCACCCAGGGACATCACACTCAGAATCCACTCTCTGGCCCATGGAAGAGTCTCTCTCAGGGCATCCAGTCCCCAGCCGGGGATTTGTCCCAACAACACAACGACCGCTACGAGGAGAAAAGCCAGCGCCTCCGGGCTTCTCAGGCGAAATGCCCGGTAAGCCGCCGTGGCCACAAAGAATGCCAGCAGCGAAAAGACGGTGGCTTGCAGCGGAAACTGCACGTGCTTGAAGATCAGGCTAATCAACTCGCCGTCAGGCCCTTCTAGAAAGCCGGTGACGAGCATCACCCCGAATCCCAGCCAGAGAAAGAGGCTATAAATCCAGCCTTTTTCCAGACGGCGAATCTTGTCCCAGTGGACCGCCAGCACGTTCAGGCCGCCCAGAAAGACCAGGGCCATGGTGCCAACGATGACCGCCCAATCAACCAAAGGCTCCTGGATAGTACCCATGCCTGGCACCAGGTAACTCAGGAAAACGACCAAACCAAAGCCGCCGGCCGCTGCCACCAGGAAAGATGAACCGAGACTAAACTTGCGTTTCACAGAAACGTCTCCTCGGACAACGAAGGAACAACCGAACAGGGTCTACAATAGCGTCCGCCAGAGGATGCTAGCAATGATGAAAACGACGACGAGATACCGCCACCAGTCCTGAACCATGAGACCAGCGACCGACTCGGGAGACCCGCGCAGGTATGCGCCAGCAGCAAATATCTCTTCTCCTATCAGGGTCTCATGGGCCGTCACGTGCATGAAAGCCAAGGCGGCTGGGTCGTCGGTACCAGCGACCTGTTCGACATCTCTTTTCGCGCCTGTTTCCCCAATGAGCAGGTACTCGTCACCAAAAGCGCCAATGGTAACGTTGGCCAGAGCGTTTTCGCCCTCTAGGATGCCCATGACACCGGCTGCGTAGGCAGCCGGGTCTGGAGCCAGCAGGCGCACCTGGGAAGGAGAGAAAACCTCAGACTTGCCTCGTTGCGCATAGGCCCGTCGCAAAACCTCTTGGGCCGCCGGCAGCAACGTCGGATCAGCGACGGTGACCACAAGGCGCGATTCGCCGGCCGCTGCCTGATCGGCCAGGTACTCCAACGCGGTCAGGCCCGCCAAAGAGACAGCAGTGTCCGGCCCGGAGATACCACCCATCCCCAGCCCGACGTGCAATAGTTGGCCGCTCTCCGCTGCCCGGCCGCTCATCCCAGAGAGCCTGTCGAACGCTGGCAAGGGCCGCAGACGCGGCCCGTGCCCTGCGCGGGCGCGGGAGAGCGCGTAGAAGAACAGAGGCACGCTGGTCAAGACGATCAGAATCGCTATGAGAGATTCTATGCCGAGGACGTCTGGGCCGATCATGCTTGATGATTCTCCGGCCACCCTGTTTCATGGTCAGCGAGGGCAGCGTTGTCACCGCCAGTCCGACGCGACTCTAAACGCTCCAGCAGGCGCTCCACGCTGGTTCGATCTTCCAGCAGGCGCGCATAGGCCGCCATCCGACCATAGCCTATCGCCGGCCCCAAAAGGGGTTGAAACGCCCACAACGCCTGGCTGCCCAAGAAACTGAATGGCTTGTTTGCCTCCAACAGAAACACGGCCGGTGTCAACAACCCCCGTCGGGCGATCCAGTCCGCCAGGCGGTCTATCAGTGCCTCTTCTTGCCAAGCCGTTACCTCTCGCATCAGCCCCTCTCAGCCAACAAGCGGGAAAAACAAAGTTAAGCCACCCCTAGTATACCACAAGCCGCGTCGTTTTGCTACTTCCCAGCATTACGGGTGCGTTTCAGTTTGAGAGCGAGTTTGGGATCACGTGTTATGTTATTACACCTACAATGATTATATTGTAATTGCTTCACTTTGTCAATATGTAATTTTCACACCTGCGAATTGCCAGGAGGACGAGGTAAAGGTATAATGGCCTGATGTGGGCATCCAGTCAGGCGACACGCTCTACCTTCCAATCGGGTTTTCCCAGGAGGAGCATCGGTATGGATAAACTGATCATCACCGTTGCCCCCACGGGCAATGTACCGGCCAAGGAAATGAATCCGCACCTGCCGGTGACACCTAAAGAGATCGCTGAGACGGCCGTCCTCTGCCGTGAAGCGGGCGCCAGCCTGATCCACGTTCACGCCCGCAACTCGGAGGGCAGGCCGACACTGGAGCCCGAGATATTCGCCCGTATCTACCAGTTGATCACAAAACGCACCGATCTCATTGTGCAAATCTCCACCGGCGGGCGGGCCGGCATGGATACAGAAGCGCGGGCAGCGGCGGTGCGCCTTCTCCGTCCGGAGATGGCCTCACTGACCACCGGCTCGATGAACTTTCCCGATCGGGTCTACGCCAACCCGTTCAGCGTCGTCGAATACCTTGCGGCGGTCATGAAGGAGATGGGCACCAAGCCCGAGATGGAGATCTTTGAGCCAGGGATGATCGCCAACGCGCTGATGCTGGCGGACAAGGGTCTAGTGGCACCGCCGTTGCACTTTGATTTCGTGCTGGGCAGTCGTGGTTCGCTGCCAGCGACCCCCAAGAACCTGTTGTTTCTCAGTGAGTCGGTGCCGCCCGACTCAACGTGGACGGCGGCCGCTGTCGGGCGGTGGCAATTGCCTATGGCCGTGATGGCCATTGTCATGGGCGGCCACGTGCGGGTGGGATTGGAAGACAACATCTACTACCGAAAAGGGGAATTGGCTACCAACGAGCAACTCGTCGCCCGCGTGGCGCGCATCGCCGCCGAGTTGGGCCGCCCGCTCGCCACGCCGGACGAGGCGCGGAACATCCTGGGCCTCACCAAGAGGGGCAAATGAGCAGCCACGTTTTTCACCGTAGATTGAATCACGACTATCCCACCGTTCATCGAGGCGAAGGCATTTACCTTTACGACACGGCGGGACGCCGCTATCTAGACGCCGCCGGCGGCGCGCTGGTGGTCAACATCGGCCACGGCGTGACGGAGGTCGTTAATGCGATGGCTGCGCAGGCACAACGGGTGGCCTTTGCCCACGGCACGCAGTTCACCAGCGAGCCGTTGGAATCCTACGCCGCCGCGTTAGGCGACGTATCCCCCATTCCCGGTCCGTGGCTCTATCTGGTATCCGGCGGCTCTGAGGCGACGGAGACGGCTCTCAAGCTAGCGCGACAGGTCTGCGTGGCGCGGGGGGAGACGGGTCGCTACAAAATCATCGCCCGCTGGGGCAGCTATCACGGCGCAACGCTGGGCGCACTGTCAGCCTCAGGACGAACGCCACTGCGACGGCCCTACGCACCGCTGCTGATTGACGTGCCGCACATCCCGCCAGCCTATTGCTACCGCTGCCCTTATGGCCAGACATACCCTGCCTGCGGCGTGGCCTGCGCCGACGCGCTGGAAACCGAGATCCGGCGCCAGGGACCGGAGACGGTGGCGGTCTTTATCGCTGAGCCGGTGGTGGGCGCAACCCTGGCTGCCGCCGTCCCACCGCCGGAGTACTGGCCCCGCGTGCGAAAGATCTGCGACCACTACGGCGTGCTGCTCATCGCCGACGAGGTCATGACCGGCTTTGGGCGGACAGGCCGTTGGTTTGCCGTGGAACACTGGAAGGTGGTGCCCGACATCCTGGTGACGGCCAAAGGGGCCAGTGGCGGCTACTTCCCGTTGGGACTGGTACTGGTCAAGGGAGAACTGGTAGAGGCGATCCTCGGCGGGACGGGCAATTTCATGCACGGATTCACCTACGCCAACGGTGTCATGGGCGCAGCAGTAGGGCTGGCGGTGTTGCGCCACTTGCAGGCCCACGATCTGATCGCGGCCAGCGCGCGCATGGGGGATTACCTGCGGCAAGGGTTGGCATCGCTGCGCGGGTTGTCGTCCGTGGGAGACGTGCGAGGCCTGGGTTTGATGGCTGGTGTCGAATTGGTTGCCGACAAAGCGAGCAAACGCCCGTTCCCGCGATCGCAGAGGGTCGCCGAGCGGATACAGGCAGCGGCCATGACGCGGGGCGTCATCGTCTATTACGCTACCGGCCTGGCCGATGGCATAGACGGCGACGCCATTCTTCTCGGCCCACCATTCGTTGTCACAGCAGCCCAGATTGACGAGATCGCGGCCGTGCTGCGCGAGGCAATAACCGAGGTAGCGGAGCAGACTTGAACTACGGGTTGAGGAACGCCAGCAGCAACTCGTTGAACTCGGCGGCGCGTTCCAGTTGGGGGCAGTGGCCACAACCGGGAAAGATGTGGACGCGGGCGCTAGGCAACCGCCGCCGGCCGATCTCTGTCTGTGCTGGCGGCACCAGCCGGTCCCGGTCGCCCCAGACGATGAGGGTAGGCGCGGCAAGGGCAGGCAGTTTCTCGTGCAGCGGCTTGAGGACACTTGCCTTGATGCCGCCCAGATTCACGCTCACACGCGCCACGTCCCGGAGCATCTGAGGCGCGCCAGGCAAGGTGGTCAGTGCGTGGACGCGATCCAGCCACTCGGCAGTGAGCCACGAACTGTCGCCGTGGATGAAATGGCGGTGAAAGAGTTCTAGCTTGCGCCGGCCGGGGCGGGTGAGCCAGCAACCCAGCACCGGCAGCGAAATGAGCCGAAAGACCCAGTGAATCTGACGGGCGAACCCGGCCGGGTCGACCAGCACGAATCGATCCACGGCTTCTGGAAACTGGACGGCGAACTGCATCGCGATCGACCCACCCAGCGAGTTGCCGACGACGTGCGCCCTGGGTACATCCACCGCATCCAGGAAGCGACGCAGAAAGCCGGTCGCCACGGGCAGCGAGAGCGCCTCCGGCAGCCGCTCCGACCGCCCAAAGCCGGGCAGGTCGGGCGCATAGACGCGATGGCGCGCCGCCAGCGCCGTAATGTTCCGTTCCCACCACTCCACCGAGGCGCCAAGGCCGTGCACCAGCAACACCGGTGCACCGTCGTCCCCGGCACGCCAGTAGCGGACACGGGTGTTGTCAACGTGTAGGTATCGATCCTGTGGCAGCATTTTCACAAAGCTTCACGTCAGCAAACAGCGGCTATTGCCTCGTCCACGGCCTGCCGCAGGGCTCTCTTGGCTTCTTCGGAAGTGGCCTGGCAGAGAAGGTCAAAGAGTTCGGCTAGTTTTCCCTGCTCCTGGGGTGATAGGGAGGCCGGATTCAGCACAGGCAACCGATCCATTTCCCGAGGCTCGATTTTGATGGTATCGCCACCATAAGTGCGGCCTACGTAACGCAACGAGTCTTTGGTGACGAGCGAGTTGAGGACAGCCAGCAGCGCTTTCAACATCGTCTCGTCCTGGGCGATGGAAGCGTTGGGGTAGATGCACAGAAAAACATTGAGGGCCAGTACGTCGGCCTGGTTGTAGATGAAACGCGACTTTTTGCGGCTCAAATAGGTAAAGTAGATGGGAGCCGGGTCGCGTTGTTCCATCGTATACCAGAGCGAACGGGTCTTGACCAGACTGCGTTGGTGCAGGCTGAGCATTTCGCCATGCTGGACATAACGCGCTTCGGAGGTGCCAGGTGTCACCGGGCCAGTCAAGTACAAAAGCCAGCGTTTTTTCCCTTCTTTCCCCAACCGGTCAAAATCTGCTCGACCAAAAGCGTATCCCGGCGCTTCGCGGGTCTTGGTCAACACAGGACGCAGGTGCGCCCGGTTCAGGTCCCATTTTTGAACCTCATCGTCGGAGAGCACAAAGAACTTGTTAGCTCCCGTAGCAATGCCGCGCATGATGCGAGCCACGTCAGAGAGTGGGACAAAGGCGTCATTGCCAAAGCGGCGATTCTTTCGACCCATGACTGTCCATTTTTTTCGAGGATCCAGGTCAGTGAGGGTAGCTTTTTGGCTGGTGCCCCACTCATCCGAAACGACGTCGTCTTGCTCAATGGCACGCAGTATTGTCTCCACGCCGGGCCATTTGAGTATCTGGACATGTGTGACCAGATCTGCCGCTGGCCGTTCCGCGTGGGAGCCCTCCATCAGCGTGATACAGACCGCTGTGTCCACTCCCTCAAAGATGGATAGCGACTCATCGAAGGTGATGATGGCCCGCAGGCGCAGTTGTTGGCGAATGAACGCTTTGACCTGCTGACTGTAGGAGGCCTCGAATACAACGGCGGGTGTGATGAACGCCATTCGACCGGTGGGCGCCAACATGCGGGTAGCCTGGACGAGAAAGTAGGCAAAGAGGCTCGAAAAGCGGCTGAGTCGTAGGCCGTATTCTTGTTTCATCAAGGTTGCCCAGGTCGATTTGTAGCTTTCGGGCAGGTGATGATGCCGGGTGTAGGGAGGATTGCAGAGGATGGCGTCGAAGCGATCAGGAAATGCAAGGGGCGCTCGCACCTTCATACCTGGCAAGGTCAATTGTTGTCCCCCGACGCGATATGGTGTGGTTGGCCCTTTCAGTACCGCCAGTGGCTCTCGCTCCGGCACCAGGAAATCTCCGCATCTCAGTCGGGGTCGTGCAGTGGGATAGCGTAACAACACATTTGCTAGCCCCATTAGCATGACCAAGGGGCTTAGTTCCACGCCAGCTATTTGTCGAAATGATGTGCCTGACGCAACTCCGAGTTGGCCCAGTCGCTGAATAGCGGTCAGCAGGAAGACGCCAGAACCCAAAGCGGGATCCAGCACACGATCGGACGATGATCGAATCGCCCATTGTGTAATCAATTCAGCCATGGGCAACGGCGTCCAGAACTGGCCCAGGGGACGCCGGGCATCCTGGGGAACGACATCTGCATAGAATTCACCGCTAAGGTCGCCCTGCTGACCAGAGAGAACCTCCGTTAGACGGCCAATCACCAGCATATCTACACTGGCCTTCGCTTGCATCATCAGAGCATCTAGATACGAGGAGGGTGGAGCCGCGAAACCGTGATTCTGGAGCAAATTATTGCTTTGCTCGATGATGAGTTTAGCAGGGACAGTGTCCAGCAACATCTCTGGTGCCAACCGACGGCAAATCAGAGCGCGGAGTACCAGGCCCAGCGCGGCCTGCTGGGCCACAACGGCGGGATCGACTGTGCCATTCCAGCCATGAAAGGCACTCCACTCCGCCAGCTTTTCATCAGCCTGGATTAGCCTTTCAATTCGGCGACTAATGGGGGTTATCAACGTCTCCAGCAATCGGTGAATCTCTCCCTGTCAAGGCTCAACGGCACGTCTTTGCTGGCGTCATGGGTCACTGTGTAAGCAAGGCGTAAATGTTGTCGAACTCGTCCCAAGCCAGCATCAACTCGTCAACATTGACCCGTCGGGGTGCATCGGGGAAGGCGGGATCGTTCAACAGTAGATGGGGGTCTTTGTAGCTGCTCAGCAGCAAGCGCGCGGGCACGGGTGATTATCTCCTGAGCCAGGGCGTCGTCGG
>CAYNKW010000015.1:3103-15265 GCA_964397845.1 uncultured Anaerolineae bacterium | reverse complement strand
TCAGCAGCAAGCGCGCGGGCACGGGTGATTATCTCCTGAGCCAGGGCGTCGTCGGCTGCCACGTCACCAGTAGTAGCGTCTATTTCCAGCCAACCCACGCGGCCGACCCGACCTCGGGTGGGGGAGGTGAGAACCACACCTACCCGCCAGGTGAGCTGATCGCCCAGCACCAGTTCGGGCGACTCGGCTCGTAGCAGGTTGCCTACATTTTTCAGTAGCCAGGCGTTAGCCCATCGCCGTGCTACCTCGGCTGACAATACCTCGGCCTGGATGTGAACGCTGATCTGCAGGCGAGGGGCATCGTCTGTTTGGGGTACGGGAATGATCAGTTGAGCCATTATCTATCTCCTATCGCTCAGCAAGATGACGCGACCTCTGTGTATGAAGGGTGTCATTCTGTGTCGGAGCGCAACAGAGGTGAAGAACCTCCCGCTCAGTTGATCCAGTTGTTCATCCCCACCGTTCAGAGCAGGAAGGGCTGTTTTCCCCCATTTACTCAACCGATGACCAGCGGCAACTCGGCACGCTCACCGGTAGCTTCATTGATGACCAAAAACTTGCCTGTGCCCTCACACCGCAGTTGCTCGTTCGCATTCAACAGTTCGATACCATAAACCGTCCCATCAGGAGCCATGTCCACAATCAACTCATCGCTTAGACAAATTGTCTCGACTTTGGCTAGTTTCTCTTGAAACCGAATATAAGCGATGTTATAGCGGGGATCATAACTAAATCTCATGGCCGCTCTCCTTCACAATTCGCTCCCTCTCTTGTCTGCAACGCCTTTTACTCCTCCCCTCCCTCCATCAGCCAGAGGATGGCGTTGGTGCCGAGTTGTTGCTGTTCTTCCCACGACATGAGGAATATGGGGAAACCAATAACGATGGTGCTGCTGCCGGTGGACTCGTCTTCGTCCACGGTGATGACCGCTCCTCCGGCAAACTCGCTGGCCGGGCCACGGGCAAAGACGATGGCCTCCGGGTCGGTTTCGTCCAGCAGGTAGGGACTGTAATCCTCGTCGGCCGTAAAGCGCTCAAGGGTGATGATTTGGTCTGCCTCAAAGCCTTCGGCCAGGGGATGGTCGGCCTGGGTCACCTGGATGTCCAGCAGCAGGCCGCTTTCGCTCTCCTCTGGATCGCCGATGAAGGCCCCGGCCAGGATCACCCGCCCGCCGTCGGCCAGGTAGAATGAGATGGTGAGGAGATCATCGAGGGCAGGCGTTATGCCTTCTTCCTGGTAGTCGCCGGTGCACCAGATGACGGCGTCGTAGGATTGCATCTGCTCCAGCGTCACCTCGCCGTCCAGGTAGGTGGACCAAATGGTGGCCGGGTAGCCGGCCTCGATAGCCATGTCCCGAAAGTCGTAGGCGCTGGTCCACCACTCGTAGACGCCTGTGCCGTCGTCGTCGGCCACGATGAGGATACCGCCCTCGGGGGTGGGGGTGGGCGTGGCGTACGAGTCGTCCTCGGGGGTGGGAGTGGGCATCGGCGTAGGCGTGGGGCCCTCTTCGGACGGTTCGTAGGCAGTAGGGCAGAGCGCCAGGCTGACGGCCATCGGGTCGCCACTGCGGTCCTCGGCCATCAGGCAGTGGGTGAAATCGCCAAAGATCAGCCGTTGGACGGCGGCGTTCAGGCCCTCCTCTGTGAAAGCCAGCGCCATGACGACGTGGCGACCGCCATCTTTGTTATGATAGAACAGCGCGATCTCTTTGGCTTCCACCTGGCCCGCGCCGGCGACGTTGATCCAGTCACGGAGGGGCTTTTCTGTCGGCGTGGGAGTGGGCGAGAATTGGGGGGTGGGGGTAGGGGTTGGCGTGTAGCGTGGCGTGGGTGATCCGGCAGGGCTCACCGCCGGTATGGGGGTAGCGCGCCTTCGCTCTACCGTCTCCAACGTGAAGGAAATACCCTGGCTGGCCAGGATTTCACTGGCTTCCGGTGAGAACTCGACTCCCTCGTAGAGCCCGACAAAGATCGCGTCGTGTCCGACTTTCGGCCTGGCCTGCCAGTGCAGGGCCTTGCCCGCCGATTCGAAGGCTGACTGGAGAATGTAGCCCTGGTCAATCGTCTCTGCTGAGAAAGCAGCTTCATCTGGCTCACCCATCAGCAGAACCAGGCTCACCTCGGCGCCAAAGAAGTGAGGAAAGTCGATCAGACCATAAGTGCGCTCCGCGCCAGCGAGAAAGTCGGCAATGTTGGCGATCAGGCGGTTGTTGTCGGCGCTGCTGTTGTACGGCTCGGTCATGAAGGTAAAGTCTGAGACAACCAGCACCCGGCCATCGCCGCCCAGGCTCATGGTCGCCAGGCCGCTGGTCTGCTCGCTGAGCGAGGAGGTGGTGTGCTCGTCAGCAGTGATGAGCGCCTCTTCGCCGGCAGCGACCGAGTGAGCGGCATAAAAGATGACCTCGTTCAGGCCGGTTGTTAGTGGGCTTTCGGCAAAGTCCTTTAGAATGACGTACTGATAGTTGCCAGCGTGCTCCGCTGTGTTGTAAATGTAATCGTCAGCGAAGGCCAGACCAAAAGGGGATGCCAGGCCGTTAAGGGCCACCACATCGGAACTGAGTACGGTGTATGGGTAGCCATACTCGTCGTATTCGTAGCGAAAGGAGTAGCGACTGGGGTCGGCCACCAGCAGCACGCGCCCTCCCTGCTCGACGAAGCGCTCCACGGCCTCAATCTCCCAGGGGTAAAGGGGCTCGTGGGGGGCAATGACAACCAGGGCAGCGGCGTCGTGCAGTCTGTCGGGCAGATGGTCGCCCGGCGTGAGCGAGACGGTTTCCATGCTGCGTGTGGTGAGCCGGGCCAGCAGCACGTTCAGATCGGCGTCGTCCAGCGCGTTGTCGTGGGCGCGGTCAATGATGACCACCCGGCCTTTGCCCTTTTGGATGTCCACGTCAGCGAAGGTAACCAGGGCCACAGTGGGCACATCCACGGCGGCGTGATCTGGCCGGGGCACCGACCGAGGGACATAGAAACGACGGTAGTAGTAGCCAGCCCGCGCCAGCGTGGGCAAAGCAAGTAACGCCAGAAAGAGAAAGACGCAGCCAAGGGTCTTGAGAAAGGTGCGGAGCTTGGTTTTCATAGTTACGGCCTCCTTTTCTCAGGCTCAATGTACAGGTAGTAAAGCCCTTGGCACCAGGCAGGGTCGCCGCGGGCTAACAGCGCCTCCAGGCGAGCGTAACCCTCCTCTTCCTCTTCTTCCTCCTCCGCTGGCGGTTCGTCGCCATAGACCAGGCTGGCCACGTCTACCACCTGATAGTGGGCCAGGTGGGCCAGGTTGGCCGCTTTCTGCGCCGCTTCGCTGTTGGCGCCCAGTTCGTCTATCAGACCCAGTTTCAGCGCCTGCGTGCCCAGAAAGACTTCGCCGCTGGAGAGGGTTTCGCGGTCGGCGTGAAGTTTGTAGTCGCGTTGGACAAAGACGGCCTCCAGGAAGCCGAGCTTGGCCAGTTCTATCTGCCGCATATAGTCCCCCCGGCTGCCCCCAGAGAACTTGAAGGGCCCTGTGGAGACGTAATCTTCGTCCGCAAAGCGTTGTTCGTCCCCGGAGGGCAAAAAGCTGATGACACCGATGTTGCCCACAGTGGAAGCTGGCTTGGCAAAGATGTAATCGCCGGCTGCGGCCATGTAATAGCCACCGCTGACCGCCAAATAGTCTACGGTGATGACCAACGGCTTGGTCTGGCGCAGCTCCAGCAGACGGTAGTAGAGCTCTTCAGTGGCCGTCACTTCACCGCCGGGACTGTCAATCTCCAGCACCACCGCGCGGATGTTGGGGTCGTCCCGGGCGCGGTCCAGCAGCACGCTCAGCTCGGCGGCACTCTCGCTCCAAATAACGTCTTCGAAGCGAATGACCCCCACCTGGGGCACCGGCACCAGCACAGCGGCCAGGATGATGCCGATCAGCAGGGGAAAGACGATCCAGAGGACGAAACGAGCCAGTCCCTGGATTGGTGAGGGAGAAGGAGGACGGTTCATGGTGCTTATCCTTTTCGTTTGGACGCTAACGTAACGAGGCAGGCGTACATCCTTTTTCGCAACGAACAATTATACTCGCAAAACGAAAGAAAGACAAGACTTCTCTTGTCAAGCCACCAAATTTGTGCTAAACTTGCGTTAGCAAAGGAATCATCTAATGAGACAGCTTTACTGACGACTCTTGCGCTGGCGTGGTGTTCAGGACGCCTGAGAAATCCTATGGATTGGATGGCAGCGGTCCTTGCTGGTCGCCGGCTCCAGCGCCCTGCCATGAGGTAAGGAAGAGTTGTATTATGGACTCGCCAGAAATGGTTCGGAGGCTGAAGCGCATTGCCCGCTTATCCATGCTGGATGACGAGGTGCTGGCGGAATTGGCAGTTGTGGTCATTGCCGAACGACACGCGCCGGGCACCGTGCTCTGCCAGCATGGGGAGCCGGGAGACAAGTTCTACGCCATAGAATTTGGCAACGTCCTCGTACAAACCAGGGTCGGAGACAAAGAGGTCGTCGTGGCCCGTCTGTCCGATGGAGATGTCTTTGGTGAACGGGCGTTGGTTGAGACCCTGCCACGGACGGCCAACGTCATCGCTGAGACCGCCGTGGATCTGCTTGCTCTGCACAGGGGAGATTACCGACAACTGGTGCAGAAGCACCCCTCCCTACAACGGATCCTGGTTGGCCCGGAAGTGGTTTCCCTGCTTGGTCAGGTGCCCCTGTTCAGCCGCCTTTCGCAGGAGGAACTGGAGGCGCTGTCCGAGCACGTCGGCGTCGCTTTCTATCCCCCCGGACGCCGGGTGGTCGAACAAGGCGAAATGGGCGCGACCATGCACGTCATCATCAGGGGAGACCTGGTGGCTTATCGGTTCGACGAAAGGGGCCAGACCAGGCCGGTAAAAGCGTTGAAAAAGGGCGAGGCTTTCGGTGAGACTTCTCTGCTAGTAGGTGAGCCTCGAGACGCCACCGTGATCACCAAAACGTACGCCGAACTTTGCTACCTGCACAAATCTGCGTTTGACGACTTTTTGAAAACGTATCCCGACATTCAGGACGAGTTGCAGACGCGCCCTGACGTCGAACACAAGCGGAGAGCCAGACCTTTCCCCGGGCAGAGCCTGGACGAGATCATCGAAATCATGGACAGCAAGCACTGGATGGCTTTCTTTCGAGCCCTGGCCCGCCCGGCTTTCTGGTTGGCCCTGGGAGGAGTAACCCTGGCCGTGATGGATACCCTGTTGCTGGGTCCCACCGGAGAAACGATTGGACTGACGTGGTTACCGGTGGCACTGACAATGCTCTGGCTCCTGGCGGTGGTGGCAGTGCTCGCCTGGCACTGGGTGGACTGGCGCAATGATTATCACGTTGTCACCACGCAGCGGGTGATCCACATTGAAAACGTGCTCTGGCGGGCCACCTATAGAAATGAGGTGCCCATCCAGCAAGTGCAGAACGTTGAAGTCGAGCGAGACCTGTGGGCCAGCTTGTTGGACTATGGTCACGTGCGCATTACTACGGCCGGCGCTGCCGGGGGGATGATGGATCTGGAATTTGTGCAGGAGCCGGAGGCCTTTCAACGTGCCATTTTTGAGCAAGTGGCCCGCGCCCGGTATCGCGCCATGATAGCAGAACGCGCCGAGCTCCGTCGAGCGATCCGGCAGACCATGGGGCTGAGCGTGCTGGAGGAAGAGATCGAAGAAGCTCCCCCCCCGGCCAAGCCAGAACGCTCGAGCTGGGTCGCTCTACTCACTCAGAATCGACTGGCCAGGCGACTGCGCAAGACCATGACCGAATCCGGGGTAGCCACCTTTTTGCGTCGCCCTCACTTCCCTTGCCAGGAGATTCGCCGGGACGACCGGGTGATCTGGCGCAAGCATTGGGGCGTCCTGCTGCGAGTGACCTATCGCCCACTGTTGGTCTGGCTGGTGCTCTGTGGGCTCATCCTGGTGACAGCGGTGGGTCGGCTAGAGTGGTTCACCCTGCTGAACTTGTCGCCGTCCCTATTCAGCGGGGCACTACTGGCGCTGGCCCTGAGCCTCGTCCCTGCCCTGGGTTGGCTGGCCTGGGAAATAGAAGATTGGCGTAACGACCTTTACATCGTCACCGATACCCACATCATTGACATCGAGCGTACCCCTTTACTCTTGAGGGAAACCAGACGCCAGGCCAGCCTGGAAAACATTCAGAACACGAACGCCTCCACTAAGGGCTTTTGGGCTGGCCTCCTCAAATTGGGAGATGTGACCATTGAGACTGCCGGGGAGGGCACGTTTACGTTCACGCAGGTGCGAAACCCGGCAAAAGTCCAGGCAGAGATTGACAGACATCGGGAAGCCTATCGAGCCAGGCTGCGCCAGGAACAGATAGAGCGACAGCGGGTGGCTCTGGCCAAATGGTTCTCCGTTTATCACGACGTAACGCGCGAAGAAGAAACGCACGCCCGCTGGCAAGCCAGAGAGTCGCCTCCCAGGATGTGGGCAGAAGGATCAGAGGGGCAGGATGAAAGCTGACAAAAGGTTTGACAAATCCCCGCTTGTGTGCTACCATCTATCCGCCCTCTCGGCCCACGGAGAGCCTTTTTGTAATGCCGGTTTGTAAGGAGCGAACCATGCGGACAGTGGAGTGGCATCAGGGCAAGGTGCGGATGATCGATCAGCGCCGGTTGCCTCACGAGTTGACCTTCGTTGAATTTGAAGACTATCGCGATGTGGTGCGGGCCATCAAAGAGATGTACGTGCGCGGCGCGCCAGCCATTGGTGCGGCAGCAGCCTTTGGACTGGCCTTAGGCGCGCAGCAAAGCCCAGCGATCACGCGCAAAGTCCTGCTGGCAGAACTGCAACGCATGGCCGATGACCTGCGCGCTACCCGGCCCACAGCGGTCAACCTCTCCTGGGCGTTGGATCGGCTGCTGAAATGCACCCGCGCCCTGGCAGAGGAAAACGCTGCTCCCGATGCGATCCGGGAGGCGCTTCTGAAGGAAGCCCAAACCCTGGCCGACGAGGACGTGGCCGTCAATCGGCGCATGGGCGCTCACGGCGCGACGCTCATTGAGGACAGTGACAACATCCTCACCCACTGCAACGCCGGGGCGCTGGCGACGGTGGACTATGGCACGGTGTTGGGCGTGGTGCGGGCGGCCTGGGAACAGGGCAAAAAGATCCACGTCTGGGTGGATGAGACGCGCCCTCGCCTGCAGGGCGCCCGCCTCACAACCTGGGAACTGATGCACGATGACATTCCCTGCACCCTCGTCGCTGACAACGCCGCCGGCCACCTGATGCGCACCGGGCGGGTAGACATCGTGCTCTTTGGTGCCGACCGCGTGGCGGCCAACGGCGACGTGGCCAACAAAATCGGCTCCTACAAGCTGGCCGTGATGGCTCGCGAGAATGGTATCCCCTGCTACTCGGTGTCGCCCACTTCCACGCTAGACCTGTCACTGTCCACCGGTGACGATATCCCCATCGAGGAGCGAGACCCCGGCGAAGTGACTCACTGCTTCGGGCAGCCGGTGGCCCCTGAGGGTGTGCCTGTTTACAACCCTGCCTTTGACGTAACGCCCCACCGCTACCTGACCGGTATCGTCACCGAAAACGGTGTCGTCTACCCGCCCTTTTCGCGCAATCTGCGGCGGACAGTGATGGCGAGCCAACCGCAGGAGGCATAATGAGGAGATCGTTCTTATGTCAAAGCTAGAACCTAATCTATTGCCCTTACACGTCGGCAGCATACCCCACACCGTCCCGGCCGTCGCCTGCAACCTGACCTTCCAGCATTTCCCCCACATCCCCACCTGGCCGCAGTTGCCCCGGCGCAGCCCGCTGGAGAACATGTATACCCAGTATAGCGAGCGATTCCCCGGCGTGGTGCTGGAGCCGGAGAGCAACCGCATCTATGTGAACCGCGAGGCCGACTTGGATCCGGAGCTAGAGCAGCTCTACCTGGCTTACCTGGAAAACGACGTCGAATTCGGTGCCGTCTCGTCCGATTACGCCGCTGGCTTGTACGCCTTCCTCAAGTACGCCACGGCGCACAGCGACGGGTTCATCGCCGTAAAGGGCCAGGTTACTGGCCCGGTGAGTTGGGGCCTGCACGTGGGCGATCAGAATCGCCGGCCGGTGCTGTACGAAGAGATCCTGGCCGATGCCGTCGCCAAGTTTCTGCGGCTCAAAGCCTCCTGGCAGGAAAGGCAGCTTCGAAAGGTCTTTCCCACCACCATCATCTTTGTGGACGAGCCCTACATGGCCAACTTTGGCTCTGCGCTCATCCCTATCCAACGCGATCAGGTCATCACCCTCATCGAGGAAGTGCTGTCCGGCATTGAGGGCATCAAAGGCACGCACTGCTGCGGCAACACCGATTGGTCCATCCTGCTGGAGACCAGCATAGACATCCTCAACTTTGACACCTACGGCTACGGCTGCACGCTGGCTCTTTACCCCGATGCTGTGCGCGCCTTCCTGGATCGGGGCGGCATTATCGCCTGGGGCATCGTGCCTCTCAACGACCACATCCTCTACGAAACGGCCGAAAGCCTGCTGGGCCACCTGGAGCGCGCCTGGGAACGCCTGGAGCGCAAGGGCATTCCTCGAGAGCAGATCGTCGCTGCTTCCCTCATCACCCCTGCCTGCGGCACCGGCACGTTGAGCAAAGAGATGGCCGAGCGAGCGTTCCAACTGACGAAACAAGTTTCAAGATTAGCGAGGGAGAAATACCTGTGAAAGTCGTCATTCTCTGTGGTGGCGCGGGGACGCGCATCAGCGGTGGCGATCGCACTGTTAAGAAAGAAATGGTCGAAATAGGTGGGCGGCCCATTCTGTGGCATATAATGAAGATCTTTGCTACCTACGACCACAGGGATTTCATCCTGCCGCTGGGGTACCGGGGCGACTTGATTCGGCGTTACTTTCTCGACTACGAGGTGATGAACCGCGACCTGTCATTCACTCTGGGGCAGTCCACCGAGCCGATGTTCCACGATATGAACCACGAGAGGGACTGGTGCATCACCCTGGTGGACACTGGCCTGGAGGCCAACAAGGGGGCGCGCATCAAGTGCGTGGAGCGATACATCACTACCAGCCCCTTCTTTGTGACTTACGGCGACGGGGTGGGAGACATTGATCTCAATAAGCTGTTGGATTTCCACCGGCAACATGGCAGACTGGCTACCATCACCGGCGTGCGGCCCTACTATCAGTACGGCGTGATGGCGTTAGCAGAGGATGGGCGGGTGGCTGGCTATCAGCAGTATCCCCGCCTGGATCATTGGATCAACGCCGGTTTCATGGTCTTCGAGCGGGAGGTGTTCGACTACCTGGCCGAGGACAACAGAGTGGATCTGGAGAGCGGGGCGCTGACCCGGCTGGCCGCCGACGGGCAGTTGATGATGTACCGGCACACTGGTTTCTGGCAGTCTATGGATACCTTCAAGGATGCACTGACGCTGAACGAACTGTGGGATGGCGAGAGTCCGCCGTGGAAGGTTTGGAAATGACCAACTACCCAACTACCCAACCACCCAACCACCCAACTTCCTTCTGGCTCGACCGCAACGTTCTCGTCACGGGCTGCACCGGCATCCTCGGTTCCTGGCTCACCATCGCCTTGGTGGACCGTGGGGCGAACGTCGTCGGCCTCATTTTTGATGAAGATCCCCGCTCGCAGTTGGCGCGTTCCGGCTACGACCGCCGCATTCGGCGCGTTTATGGCTCTGTGACCGACTATGTCCTGATGGAGCGGCTACTGAACGAGCACGATATCGAGACCGTCTTTCACCTGGCGGCCCAATCGTTGGTCAGGGCGGCCACCCGCGCGCCGCTCTCTACTTTTGAGACCAACATTCAGGGCACTTGGACACTGCTGGAAGCTGCTCGCCGCAGTCCTGCCGTTGGACGAGTAGTCACGGCCTCGTCGGATAAAGCCTACGGCGGCCAGGAGGCGCTGCCCTACGCCGAGACGGCCCCGCTGCAAGGCCGTCATCCCTACGACGTCTCCAAGTCCTGCACCGACCTCATCGCCCTGGCATACGCCGAAACTTACGACCTGCCGGTGTGCGTCACCCGCTGCGGCAACATCTACGGTGGCGGCGATTTGCATTGGGACCGTATCGTGCCCGGCACGATCCGCTCCGTACTGCGCGGCCAGCGCCCGGTCGTCCGCTCAGACGGCACGCTGACCCGTGACTACCTTTACGTAGAGGACATAGTCGCCGCCTACGTCCTGCTTGCGGAGCGCATGGACGCTCCGACACTACACGGCGAGGCGTTCAACTTTGGGACGAACGATCCCAAAACCGTGCTGGAGATGATAGACGCCATCTGCCATGTCGTGGGCCGAGAAGACCTGGAACCGATCATTCTAAATGAAGCACCACACGAGATCCAGTATCAATACCTGGATAGCACCAAGGCAAACCGGCTGCTCGAATGGACACCGGTCTGGAGCCTGGAATCTGGTCTGCGCGAAACGCTGGCCTGGTACCGCGACTTTTTGGGGATTGGCTAGCTGGGGAGGGTGGTGTGGGAAGGCCGACCCGTCTCGTACTCATTCTGGCCGTGGCGACGGTCGCTGGCTTGCCAGCCGCGCCTCGGATCATTGGCCCAGGCAGGGGTCGTGGCAACGAGATCCCACGGGCCATCGTCGAAAATCACGGACACCTGACGATCTTGCGATTGCGCGGCACGCCCTACGAGATGGGCTACCAGCACGGCGTCGCGCAGCGCGTGGCCATTCGACAGTGGGTGAACGAGGAGGTGTATGGCCGGACCATCCTCGGCGGTGGGCAGTCCCACGGCATCTTGTTGGCCCATGCTCGCCAATTGAAGCGCGCGCTCCCACTCGAAATCCGGCGCGAGTTGCGCGGCATCGCCGATGGCGCCGGTCTGCCTTACAAAGACATCCTTCTTCTGAATCTGGTGTTGAATCGCCTGATATCCCTGCCCTTGCTCCCGGCGGATACGCTGTCTCTGCCGCCCACGTTGAACCTCCAGGCCCTCGCCTTTGTCGCCCGGCCCCCGGCGACCCGCCGGGACGACGTGCTCGACAATACACTTTTGGGCTACCGCCTCAACGCACCCGGTCAGGCCGACCGGTTGCGACGGCACCTGTTGGCCGTGATTTACCAGCCCGCCGACGGACAGGCCTACGCCACACTGACCTGGAGCGGCCAGGTTGGGGCATGGTGCGGCCTCAGCGAAGCGAGCCTGGCCATCTGCGCCACATCAGCAGAGGGTGGTGACGCCAGCGAACAGGAACTGCCGCCTGCGATTCTAACCCGCCAACTGCTGGCCTATGCCCAGGACGGCGAGCGGGCCCTGCGTCAAGCTATCCAGCACGACTACGTCACGGCGTTTCAACTGCTCATCGCTGATGGAGGACGCCAGACCACCACGGCCATCGCCTTTGGTGCGCACCGATACAAAGTCATCGAGTCCCAGACAGGTGTGCTGACTTTTGGGCCGGAGCGGGCGCAACTGGCGTCGCTTCTGAACAGCAACCTTGGCTGGCTGAACCGGGGCAAGGCCCTGGCCACCTTGTCGAGCCGTTGGTCTCCTGACGAGGGCACGCTTGGTATCCGTGGCGAATCTACGCTACTCAACATCCTGCTGGTCCCCAGCCGTGGCGAACTATGGGTGGAACTGGATCTCTGGCCCGCTTCTTGCTGCCGCTACCTACGCCTGCGTCTGAGCGATTGAATATCATAAAACCGATCTAGCAATGAAACGGTGCTGATATGGCAACCATCTTTATGAAATGGTTGGAAACCTCCCCCACCGACTACGACCGGGGAATCGCCCTGCTCACCCTGGGTCGCATCCGGCAGATCCACGAGTGCATTGCTGGCTTGATCGAACCGGACGACGGCTCAACTGAGGCTTTGACGCTGAGCCTTCGGCGTGAGTGCCCGGACGAAGCGCTCGCCGAAGTCCGGGTGCTGGAGGTGGGCTGCGGCACAGGTGCGTTGACCCTGCGATGCGCACGCCAGGGCGCGCAAGTCACGGCCATTGACATCTCACCCCGCATGTTAGCTGTGGCACGCCGCCGGACTTCGGCTGCCGGCCTGGCCGATCAGGTTCAGTGGCACCTGATGGACGCTGCTTCCGCCACGGATCACTTTGCCGCCAACAGTTTTGACGCCATCATTCTCAGTTTGATCCTGAGCGAGCTGGGCGAAGATGAACTCCGTTACGTTCTC
>CAYNKW010000015.1:0-3003 GCA_964397845.1 uncultured Anaerolineae bacterium | reverse complement strand
CATTCTCAGTTTGATCCTGAGCGAGCTGGGCGAAGATGAACTCCGTTACGTTCTCTCTGGCTGCCGGCGATTGCTGGCCGACGGAGGCAAGCTGATCATTGCCGATGAGGTAATCCCCCGTGCCCTCCCTGGCCGATTGTTGTTCTGGCTGGTGCGCATTCCGCTGACGATTCTGACTTGGTTGCTCACCAGGACCACCACCCACGTTTTGCACGACTACATTGTGATGCTCAAAGAGACTGGCTTCGATGGTCAGGTCGAGGCCACCTATCTGGGTAGCAGCCTGGCTGTCCTCACCGCTCAGCCGACGGTTCGCCCGGACAAAATCGTGTTGCCTGAGATACCTCGACTGCGACACCAGGTGACGCCCTGGACACTGGCAAAGGATCTCTGGTGCCTGGTTATGCGCAATATGCCGCCCTATCCCTCCGTCAAGCCAGGTCTCTACATTATCGGCCAGCCCGACGCCGGCGCGCCGGTGTTGGTCACCGGCAATTATGACCTCACCGTGCGCCGCTTGCTGCGTGATACCCAGAGCCTGGACGCTTACCTGCTGGTGGTCAACAGTGAGGGCATCAACGTCTGGTGTGCCTCTGGCGGTGGGTACTTGACTGGCGATAAGGTCATCGCCGCCGTGCGCACCAGCCGGCTGGACCAAGTCGTCAACCACCGCCGATTGCTCTTGCCGCAACTCGGTGCTAACGGCGTGGATGGCAACCGCATCACATCAGAGACGGGTTGGGAGGTGCGGTGGGGGCCGGTCTACAGCAAAGACATCCCGGCTTACCTGGCGGCAGGCCAGCAAAAAGACGATGGCATCCGCTGGGTGCGCTTCCCGCTCAAGACCCGCCTGGAGATGGCAGTGGTGATGTGGGGTTTCTGGGGGCCCATCCTGGGACTGGTGTTGCTGCTGGTCAATCGCAGAGTCTTCTGGATCAGCCTGGGTGGCGCACTTTTCTACTACCTGTTCACTGGGGTCTTTTTTCCCTGGCTGCCGGGCCGCGATGGGTTCGGCAAGGGGGTCTTCCTGGCCGTTCTCAGCATGACGCTCGTCCTGATCGCCGGCCCCTGGCTCGGTGGCTGGGACGCGCTCCGCATCCTCAACACGGCGCTGGGGCTCGGCGCGCTGGCCCTGTTCGCCGGGGCTGACTATCAGGGAGGCACACCCCACATGCGCGCGGGCGAGATCGTGCATTTCATCAAGGTCGTCCCGCTGGAACTGGGTCTGTTGCTTCTTTACCTGTTTCTCCCTCGCCTCTTGCGCTTGTGAAGGTGGGCAGAAGCGGCGTGGCAATGAACGTTTTGAGGAGCTTCTGGGAGCACGTACAAGCCACCCTGTTCTACTCGGTGGGGTTCGATCCCCAGGTCTGTAGTGGCTGTCGGACGTGTTACGACGTTTGTCCCGTGGGATGTTTCCGCCCCTCGAAAGACGGAGGCGAGATCGAACTGCATCATCCTGAGCTTTGCATCGCCTGCGGCGCGTGCCAACTGCAATGCCTCTCTGGGGCCGCTCAACTGCTGCCTAAAGGAACTTGACCCGACCTGTGGAGTAGACCATGATAGATGCGACAGGAACGATACCCGTGAACTTTATCGCTGGCAAAGTGATCTACCATCACTGGGACGAGAACCACCGCCTGGTCGAAAGCGCCCGGACTTTTCACTCCTTGGACGAGTTGCTGACGCATTGCGTGGCCCCGCCGGCAAAACACCTGGTGAACCGCGTTGCGGTGACAGGCCGGGACGCCCAGGGCCGCCGCCGGCAGTTGGTATTGTCCTTTCAGGCCCTGACAGAACCTTGATGCTCAGGATGGTAGATCGGTAAATTGGTAGGCTGGCAGGCAGTGAACTCGGATAGGTTGGCGGGTATGCTCATCGCGAGCAGGGCGGCGGATATCGAGGAGATGCTTGATGCCAGAGGCTCCAAAGAGACAACCAGGTACCAGAGGGATGTATGGCAGAGAAGCAGAGAGTGGCCTACGAGCACCTGCTACGACGGGGAGGAGACCAGATGCTCCGTGAGGCGAGTGCTTACTTTGCAGGCAAAGGACGATTGCATGGCACGTTGCGCCGATTGACGCAGCGATTAAACGAGGAAGGAATTTCCTACGCTCTGTTGGGAGGACTTGCCCTTGCCGAACATGGGTATCCACGATTGACGGAGGACATCGCCTTGCTGCTGACGCCCTCTGGGCTGGAGCGTTTCCGCCAGCGGCTGGTAGGACGGGGATACCGGCCGGCCTTCAGTGGAGCCAGGAAAACATTCCGTGACACTAAAACAGGCGTGCGGATCGAAATCGTGACCGCCGGCGAGTATCCGGGTGATGGGTTGCCCAAGCCAGTAGCTTTCCCCGATCCGACGGCTCCCGAGACTACGGTGGAGATATCGGGCGTCCGGACGGTGACATTAGAGAAACTGATCGAGTTGAAGCTGGCGTCGGGGACGAGTGCTCCCCACCGCCTGCGAGACCTGGCCGATGTGCAAGACCTGATCGTCCGCCAGGACTTGCCCTTGACGCTGGTGGCCCGATTGGACCCCTCGGTGCAGGCGGCCTATCGGGACTTGTGGGAAAAAGCGCACGCCGGCAGGTTCGCGAGAACGATAAGGACGAAAGAGCCTCACCCTCGGTAATTACGGAACCTTGATGGCCCGCCAACGATGAAGCGCGCAAAAACAAAGCCGCCCCGGCGTTACGTCCGGGGCGGCTTGAGTGTCGTTTAGCCCTTGTCAGGAGCAGGCTACTCGAACGGCCACTCGACGCTGGGGTCTGCCTGGTGAGCACAGGCGATGATGGCCTCCTCGGTGATCTCGCTGCCGGCCATGCAATCGGTAAAGATAGCCGCTTTGTCCTGGGCCTCGGCCAATGCAGCGGACGGTCTGGCACCGGCGAACACGTCATGGTGGTTTACCTGCGCCGCGCCAGCACCAGCCCGACCAGCGGCAGGATCGCCGCGCCAAAGACGCCGCCGCACAGGGGGGACGACTCACGAGTCTCCCCTACA
>CAYNKW010000014.1:33899-35288 GCA_964397845.1 uncultured Anaerolineae bacterium | reverse complement strand
GGGTCGGCGTATGGGTGTTGGTCGGCGGGACTGGTGTGTTGGTGGGTGGAACAGGCGTATTGGTGGGCCGAGGCGTGTCCGTCGCTTGGAGCGTCGGCTCACGCGTAGGCCCCACCGGGACCCACTGGAAGTAGCGCGTCTCGCTGGGCGGACTGACAGTGCCAACCACGTCATCTTCTTTTCCCTGGACGATGACGACTCGCCAGTAATAGTCTCCCGGATAGTACTTTGCTCCCATGTCCCACCAGTTCTCTTTGGCCCAATAACGACCTGTCGGCTCTTCATCTTTTTGCCACAGTTGAACCTCGTACCAATGTGCCTCTGCCAGGGGGATGGGCACCCACAACAGCGTGATGGTTTGTTGCTTATCGAAACCGAAAAGTTCGTTAGTATATGGCTCCAACAGCAGCGGGGCCTGGTAGACTTGCGGCAGAGCAGCCGTGGGCTTGACAGTGGGCGTGGGGGTGACCACCGGTGTGGACGTCTCAAGGGCTGCTGTGCTGGTAGGCGTACGGGCCGGCCTCAGCGTGGGCGTCGGCGTTGTAGTCGTAGTCGGTGTGGGCTCCACTGTCGGTGTGGGCGTCACTGTTAGCGTTGGGCTGTGGGTGGGGGTGGCTGTTACCTTTGGTGTCGGTGTGTCGGACGGGCGCGGCTTGACCGTGTGAATCTCTCCATCCAGCTCTGCCCACGCTTCCCACTCTGGCTCAAGGATTTTCTCGTCCTCCTCCGTGTACACCCGCACTCGGCCCGCTGTGCCCATAACGAGGTGCACCGTGGTCCCATCGAGCCAGAGTTGGAAGGCCGTGCCTGCTTGCTGGTTGTCCACCACAAAGCTGAGGAATTCGTAGGTAAAGGCCTCGGTCACCGAAACATAGATGTCGAACAACTGGTCAGAGGAAGCCGCGTTCACTGCAATGCGACCCCCCACAAGGCGAAACACGGGGCGAGACTCCGGGGGAACGGACTGAGCCAGTTGAAGGACTGTGCCTGGATACAGGCGTAACATCGTCCCATCGGCCAGGCGTAATTCTGCTGACGCCGCCTCCTCTGCTGGCACCTGAATCTGATCGCCAAAGAGCAGCGAAAAATGCCCGTAAAACTCGGTCCAGCCCTCGCCGCCGGCCGGCCTGGCCCAGGCTTTTCCAGAAACCAACTCTATCTCGGCTTCGCTGCTGTGGGACGTGGGGGACAGGGTGGGCGAGAATGGGAGCTGGCAAGCGACCAGCAGCGCCAGGCCAACGCAAACCAGGCAAAGCCTCAGCCCGCCAGCCAGCCAGCGTCGCGCTCCAGGTTGTTGCAGCCCCCTCCGCCTGTTCATTGTAGCAAGACTCTACCCCAAGGGCCCTTCAAAGATGTTCCGATGATCCAGTTCATTCAAATCAAACCCAA